>JAIPGJ010000085.1 GCA_021736185.1 Fidelibacterota bacterium
CCCAACCCATAGAACCCATAGAACTCAAAAACTCCCTAACCCATTAACCCCCCCAACCCATAAAACCCATAAAACCCAAAGAACCCATAAAACCCATAAAACCCATAAAACCCATAGAACCCATTAAACTCAAAACCCTTCCCTCCATGCCTGAATCACCTATATTGAGCGCAAATGGAAGCTAAAGACAGTTGAATCTAAAAGTGATAGTAGGAGTCGATGAGGCTGGTCGAGGTCCCCTGGCAGGGCCTGTGGTGGCATCTGCAGTAATTCTAAACCCACAGGATATCCCTGAAGGCTTAAGAGATTCAAAAAAACTCAGTGAAAAGCGGCGGAACATTCTCGCTGCGGAGATCAAAGCGAAGGCTTTGGCGATTGGCGTGGGGATTGTTCATGAGCAGGATATTGATCGGAAAAACATCCTCCAGGCGACCTTTGAAGCCATGCGCCAGGCTGTTTCCAATCTGGATTACGAATTCACACTGGTTCAAGTAGATGGAAATCATAAGATTCCCGGATTACATATCGAGCAGGAAGCCATTATCGGGGGAGATGATCTGGTACCTGAAATAAGTGCTGCCAGTATCATTGCCAAAACCACCCGGGATGCCATGATGATCTCCTATGACAAACTATTCCCTGAATATGGTTTCAAATCTCACAAAGGTTACGGGTCAAGTGTTCATATGGAAAACTTGAGAGAATTGGGTCGCTCTCCCATACATAGACGCAGTTTCCGACCTGTTGAATCCTGTCCCAATAGGCACTATAAATACTTTAATATGGAATCTTCATACGGACGCATGGGGGAGATATTCGCTGGTATGTATCTCATAAGAAATGGCTTTACCCTGCTGGAACACAGCTATCGTGCTGGTCGTGAAGGTGAATTGGATTTGATTGTAACCAAATCTGATGAAATCATCTTCATTGAAGTTAAAAGCTTTGCAGGTGAGCCGGATGATACGATTGCCCTCGAACGAGTCACACCAGCCAAGCAGATGCAAATTGCCAGTATTGCTGAAAAATTTCTGGAGAAATATGATATTGCCGAACCCGAATGTCGGTTTGACATCATTACTGTGAATTTTTCAACACCCAAACCTCAAATTAATCACTACTCCGAAGCATTTTTACCTCTTTAAAAGGAACCTCTAGATGAAATTTTTCCCTACCCTTATCCTGTCACTTATTTTCAGCCTGACAGCCTGGGCTTCTCAACCAAGTATCTACGGAAAAAATGGAGTGGTGGTCGCCCATGATCTGGAAGCCTGTCAAGCGGGCATCGAAATCCTCAAAAATGGGGGTAATGCCGTGGATGCCGCTGTGGCAGTCAGCTATGCTCTGACGGTGACCCACCCACAGGCTGGAAACCTGGGCGGTGGGGGCTTTATGCTCATTCACCTGGCTGATGGTCAAAAAGTTGCTATTGATTATCGTGAAATGGCCCCTGGCGAAGCTCACCGGGATATGTTTCTGGATGATAGTGGCAGGGTGGTGGACCAATTGAGTGTCCGCGGCGGTCTGGCAGTTGGCGTCCCGGGGACCGTAGCTGGAATGCAGCTGGCCCTGGACAAATATGGCTCCATGTCACGCAAAAAGGTGATGAAGCCAGCGATTAAGCTGGCCAGGCAGGGTTTTCAAATCTCCTATGATTTAGCCTATTCATTTGGATGGCTTAATAAGGCGGCTGAAGGTTTTAATGAAACCAGGCGTGTGTTTTGTCGGAATGGGGAAATCTATATGCCTGGTGAGACATTTAAACAACCTGATCTGGCCAAAACGCTAAAATTGATCCAGAAAAAAGGTAATGCCGGTTTTTATGAAGGAGCAGTGGCTACAGCGCTGGTGAAGAGCAGCTCAAGCTACGGCGGTATGATCACCCTTGCAGATCTCCAGAATTACAAGCCCCAGATCAGAAAACCCGTCACGGGTAATTATCGCGGCTTTGAAGTTTCATCCATGCCGCCCCCTAGCTCAGGCGGAATCACCCTCATTTCCATGCTTAATATGCTGGAACCCATGGTTTTTGACTCTGTGGGCTGGCACTCTGCACAACACATCCAGATATTGGCTGAAGTGGAGAAAAGAGCTTATGCGGACCGCAGTGTCTGGCTAGGCGATCCTGATTACTTCTCTGTTCCACAGGAAAAATTGCTCTCAAAGGAATATGCCAGATTGCGTATGACGGACTATGATAGCCTTTCAGTAACACCAAGTGATTCAATTTATCCATTGAATGACAGGGACTTAGCTGGTATTCATCTCAACGGACATGAAAGTGAAGAGACCACACATTTTTCCGTCATCGACCAATGGGGCAATGCGGTGAGCGTGACCACCACACTGAATTGGTCCTTTGGATCCTATGTAACAGTAGAAGGTTTCGGATTTCTTTTAAATAATGAAATGGATGATTTCAGCGCTAAACCTGGTGAGCCCAATTCATTCGGTCTGATTGGCAATGAAGCCAATGCCATCGAACCAAATAAACGGATGCTTTCCAGTATGACACCTACCATTGTCTCCAGGGACGGAAAGGTGGTTCTGGTGCTAGGTGCTCCAGGCGGATCTACCATTATCACAACCGTGCTCCAGGTTATTAACAACATGATTGATTTCGGGATGCCAGTCCATGATGCGGTTAACGTGCCTCGATTCCACCATCAATGGCAACCAGACGTCATCTATTATGGTCCCGGAGCGATTAGTCCCGACACGGCCGTTTTACTCAAGTCCATGGGCTATGAACTGACTCCACGCTATGGTTATGGTGAAGTGAATGCCATTTCCAGGGATAAAATATTTGGCGGTTGGATTGGAGCTCCTGATCTGAAAACGGCTTCCCACGGGGCGGCCTACTAATTCACCCACCTTTTTCTTGAAAGCGGTGAACATTTGAAAATAAATGCCGTTGAACGAGCATTACAGCATTAAAATGCGGCGACGTCAATATCAGGAGATCGAATTTTGAGTGAAAAAGAAAAACAAGCGAGACGATCTAAAAACGGCAGTGCATTTCGGGGATTGATGCATATCATAGTTTCAGTACTGATCCTTCGAGCCACAGTCATTGAAGCCTATAATGTGCCAACTGGCTCCATGGAGACCACCATCAAAATTGGTGACTTCATCCTGGGGAATAAATTTATATACGGCATCCGAACTCCTGATTGGATTGGCATACCATGGACCAACTTTGGATTCTCTGTGCCTTATTACCGTCTGCCTGGTTTTGAAGAGCCCAAGACCGGGGATGTGGTTATTTTTCGCTATCCCAATGACAAATGGCCGGCCGTTCAGATTGGTCCGCATGATCCAAGTTTGAACTATATCAAACGTTGCATTGCTGGACCGGGTCAGACCCTCCAGATTATTGGCAAAGATGTCTTCGTGGATGGTGTCCAGTTTGATTTGCCCGAGCATGGCCGCGCTTCCAAGTTGAATGTTTATGATGATGAATATGCAGAACGCATGATTTTCCCCAGGGGAATGGGCAATCGGGACTACTTCGGACCTCTGACCATCCCGGCAAAAGGCGATACACTTCTGTTTAGCAAGGTCAACCTGGATCTCGCCGTGAATGTTATTTCCCTGGAAGGCCACGAGGTTCTACCAGGACCTTCTGGGCAGCTAAAAATTGATGGAGAGGATGCTGATCACTATATTTGTGAACAGAATCATTATTTTATGATGGGTGACAACCGTGATAATTCCCATGATAGTCGATATTGGGGGCTGGTACCGGAATCAAATATCATTGGAGAAGCTATCCTGACTTATCTGAGCTGGGAACAAACCGAGCCAAATCTATTAAAGCGTATCTTCAAAATTCGTCCCAGCAGGATGTTTAGACTGATTGACTGATTTTGTTTCCAACAAATAAACCCAAAAGCACTGCCTCTGGTGGTGCTTTTTTTAGTTATTATTGAAATTTTCCATTGTCTTCCCGAGAGGCCCGCAGGGGCGAAGCACCCTGAGTGCGGAGACCTGAGTCGAGGGATAATAACCCCTGCGATACCGGATAAATGCGCCTCAACTCCGCTCGGGGAGCTACACCACCTTACGCAATATTTTTTAATCGTGCTAATTAATTCAATTTCCATACTTCCATATTGGGGTGTTGCTAACTATAATACCGCGTTCTTTGCTAGGCTTTTATCCATTATTTAAGTAATATTGCTAACTCATTGAGGCACAATGACATCACAAGAGATTCGTAATCAGTTTATACAGTTCTTTAAAGAGAAAAATCATAAATTTGTACGTAGTGCTGGTGTGGTCCCTTTTGATGACCCTACCTTGTTATTCACCAATGCAGGGATGAACCAGTTCAAGGGAATCTTTCTGGAAACAGAAGCTGCGGATCATCCTCGGGCTGTAAATTCCCAAAAATGTATCCGGGTCAGCGGGAAACATAACGATCTGGAAGAAGTAGGGCGGGATACCTACCATCATACCTTTTTTGAAATGCTGGGGAATTGGAGTTTTGGCGATTATTACAAAGCCGAAGCCATCAAATGGGCCTGGGAGTTGTTCACTGAAGTATGGAAGATCCCCAAAGACAAGCTTTATGCTACGGTTTACCAGGATGATGACGAAGCCTTCGAACTCTGGGAAACCCTTACAGATATTCCCAGGAATCATATTCTCCGGTTTGGCAACAAAGATAACTTCTGGGAAATGGGCGAAACCGGTCCCTGCGGTCCCTGTTCGGAAATTCACGTGGATATTGGCGGTGATCCAGCAATCGATGGTTCCCATCCCGAATTAGGGGTAAATACGGACAATCCTCGCTTTATGGAGTTGTGGAATCTGGTATTTATTCAATATTTTCGCGATGAGAATGGTGACTTGACTGAATTGCCCAACAAACATGTTGATACTGGCGCAGGTCTTGAGCGTGTGGTTGCCTTCCTTCAGGGGAAGGACAGTAACTACGATACAGACTTGTTTACTCCGATTCTGGATGAAATATCAAATCTTTCCGGAGTGAAGTACCACCGTGATGAGCAGGGGATGGCCCATCGCGTGATTGCGGATCATGTGCGCATGCTGACCTTCTCCATCTCTGACGGCGCTTTACCCTCTAATGAGGGTCGTGGCTATGTCTTACGCCGCATATTGCGCAGAGCAGCCCGTTATGGACGTAATTTGGGCATGCATGATGCCTTCATCTATAAACTGGTTCCCACTGTAGTGGCCGTGATGGGAGATGCCTATCCTGAGCTGCGGGAACGGGTCGCTTATATTCAGAAAGTAATCAAGTCAGAAGAAGATTCCTTTAGCCAGACCCTGGATCGGGGTTTACAGATATTTTCAAGCCTGGTGGAAGAAACCAGGTCAGTCGGCCAGGAAAAGCTTTCAGGCGAAAGCATCTTTAAACTGTATGATACCTATGGTTTTCCGGTTGATCTGACCAGCCTCATGGCCGAGGAAGAGGGAATCGGGGTTGATCTGCCAGCTTTTGAGTCCCTGATGAATGCTCAGCGCGACAAAGCCCGACAGGCTACCCAGTTCAAGCAAACCAATTCACAAGACAGTGCCTGGGGAATGATTCAGGATGGTGCGCATTCTGAGTTCCTCGGTTACACCCACCCTCAGCTGGATACCAGTATCGCTCAGGTGATGAAGACCGATAAAAAAATATTTATCATCCTGACTCAAACTCCCTTCTATGCGGAAAGTGGTGGCCAGGTAGGCGATACAGGTCGCATCTACAATGCTCATATGGAATTACAGGTTCTGGATACTCGACGCGATGGTGACTCCATCGTCCATGAAACACAATTGATTTCCGGGGAATTCAACACAGATCCCGTGATTGCAGTGATTGATATCAAACGGCGTGGTCACATCATCCGCAACCACTCTGCTACCCATCTACTGAATGCCGCCTTGAGAAAAATTCTTGGAGATCACGTTAAACAGGCGGGATCTCTGGTAGATGATCAGCATTTGCGTTTTGATTTTAACCATTTTGAGAAAATGACTGCCGCGGAATTAACGGAAGCAGAACGCCTGGTGAATGCTGAAATCAGAAAGAATACTGCTACAAATATCCGTAGCATGAGCTTTGATGAAGCCAAGACAGAGGGTGCTCTGGCCTTCTTTGGTGAAAAATACGGTGATGAAGTCCGGACAGTCAAATTTGGTGAATACAGCCATGAGCTGTGTGGTGGAGCCCATGTCCAGGCTACCGGGGATATCGGATTCTTTCGCATCGAATCGGAAGCAGCCATTGCAGCGGGTGTAAGACGAATTGAAGCTGTGACGGGTGAAGTCGCTGAAGAGCATGCCCGGCTGGAACGATCTGCCATTAATGAATTGCGTCACCTGCTCTCATCAGATGTTGAAGAACTCGGCCTAAAGGCTCAACACCTACTCGATGAGAAGAAGGCATTGGAGAAACAGATCAAGGTATTGTCCTTCGATCAAGCTGCCTCCGTGCTTACAAATATTCTCGGGAACTCACAACTCATACAAGGTGTAAATGTTTTAAGTGAAGTTGTTGAAGTGTCTGATACAGAGGCACTTAAGGATCTTGGATCAGAACTAATCAGGCAAATGAAAAGTGGTCTGGGTGTGCTGGGAACTGTCATCGACGGATCGCCCTATGTGGTCTGTGTTGTCTCTGATGATGTGATTGCCCAACATAAATTAAAGGCTGGAGATATTGTTCGCGAACTCGGTCAGCAGTTGGGTGGCGGCGGTGGTGGAAAGCCACAATTGGCAACAGCAGGCGGCAAGGACGCCGCTGCTCTGGATTCAGTAATAGCAGGAGTGTTTGATCTCATAGGAGAGCGTCTGGGATGAATAAAACTCAATTGATCATCGAAAAAACCACTACGGGGCATATGGCCACTTCACTCCCGGCCCTGGATGTTCCTGAAAGAGATATAAGCGACCTGATACCCCCTAAATATCTCAGGTCTGCTGCACCACGGCTCCCAGAAATATCGGAGCCGGAATTGGTGCGCCATTACGTCGGCATTTCTACTAAAAATCATCATGTTGACAAAGATTTCTATCCGCTGGGTTCCTGTACCATGAAGTACAACCCCAAAATTAATGATTGGACCGCTTCCATTTTAGCTGAAGCCCATCCCTATCAACCTGTGGAAATGAGTCAGGGCTTATTGGGTATATACCATGAATTGGAACAGCAGTTGTGCGCTATTACCGGCATGACTGCCTTCACACTCCAGCCTGCTGCAGGCTCTCAGGGTGAGTTGGTGGGTGTTTTGCTCATGCGTAAGTATCATGAAATGCGCGGCAACGATAAAGACGTCATTCTCATTCCAGATGCTGCCCATGGGACCAATCCCGCTTCTGTAGCCATGGCTGGATATAAAGTGATTGAAGTAAAAAGTAACTCCAAAGGTCTTGTTGACCTGGCAGACTTTGAATCCAAAATCAATGATCGCGTTGCCGGGTTTATGCTTACCAATCCCAATACTCTCGGTCTGTTTGAGGAAAATATCAGCAAAATCTCAGCACTTATCCATGGTGTGGACGGCCTTATGTACATGGATGGGGCGAATATGAATGCCCTCCTCGGTATCACTCGGCCGGCAGATCTGGGTTTTGATATTACTCATTTGAATTTACATAAAACCTTTTCCACACCCCACGGTGGTGGAGGTCCAGGTGCCGGTCCAATCGGTGTCACGGATAAACTAGCAGCCTATCTTCCCAGACCTCGTGTGGAACTAAAAAATGGCAAATATCATTTGGAATATGGTCATGAACATAGCATTGGACGCGTTCATGGATTTTATGGCAATTTTGGCATTTTGATTCGGGCCTGGACCTACATCAGAATGCTGGGTCCAGATGGTCTCAGAAATATTTCCGAAATTGCCATCTCCAATGCCAACTATATGATGCACAAGCTCAAAGATGTCTTTGTGTTGGCCTATGATCGGACCTGTATGCATGAATTCGTACTTTCTGCCCAGTTGCAGAAGGAGAAAGGCTCAAACGCTCTCCACATTGCCAAACGACTCCTGGATTTTGGATTCCATTCACCCACCATGTATTTCCCCCTGATTGTTAAAGAAGCACTCATGATCGAGCCCACTGAAAGTGAAAACAAGGATACCATGGATCGGTTCATCTCAGTACTGAAGCAAATTGTGGAAGAAGTGGAAACAAATCCTGAATTAGTAAATACAGCTCCACACAATACCCCAGTTGGGAAAGTGGATGAAACCTACGCCAACCGCAATTTGAACGTCCATTGGTAGCATGGCTTTTAATTACATAAATAAGCAACTCCATTGTGACGGAGTAGATATACAAGTTGTTGCCGAGAACTACGGAACGCCAGCCTACATTTACTCTGAGCAAATACTCAGACGCAATGCCGAGGTTATAAAAAGCATCTTCATTGATAAGGGCTTTAAAGTTTCCTATGCCATGAAAGCCAATTCCAACCCGGCCATCCTGAGACTTTTTAAAAGCTATGGTTTGGGCGTGGACATCGTCTCTGCTGGTGAATTTAAAATGGCCAAACACGCCGGCTACCTGGGAGCCGAGATCAATTTTGCAGGTGTGGGGAAGACCAGTGAAGAGTTGGATCTGGCTCTGGCATTTGATATTGACCATTTTAACGTGGAAAGTGGCTTTGAATTGGATCTTCTGGAAAAGCGCGCCAGCTTAGCTGATAAAAAAGCCGCTGTGCTCCTGCGCTTGAATCCAGACATAGATCCCCAGACCCACCCCCATATTTCAACTGGCTTGAAACAGAATAAATTTGGGATGAGTCCTGCGGATGTGAGACATTTTCTTACTCATACGAAGTCCTATCCCCATATCCAATTTGATGGAATTCATTGTCACATCGGTTCACAGATCATTCAGCCTCAACCCTTTTATGATCTCATTGACTATCTTCAGCAATTCACAACAGCATTACGAGCTGAAGGCGTGAGGATTGAACATCTTGATCTGGGTGGCGGTTTCGGCGTCAATTACCACGATCCCTTTGAAGATATTCTGGAGACGACCCCTTTTCTTCAATCCATTGCCGAGAGAGCCAGTGAGAAATTAGCCGGTTACCAATTGCACATTCAACCCGGTAGGGTTCTGGTAGCCAATGCAGGTGTTTTGCTGGCCCGGGTTCTGGGGAACAAAGAGAATGGTGGCCATCATTTTGTGATCATTGATGGCGCAACCACTGAATTGATTCGTCCCGCACTCTACGATGCCTACCATGCGATCTACTCCCACGAGGAGCATCGTCCAAAACAGATGGGAGATGTGGTGGGTCCCGTTTGCGAAAGTTCTGATGCATTGGCAAAGCATAGAAATATGCCTGTATTTGAGTCAGGTGATCTCATGGTGATCGGGTCGGCAGGGGCCTACGCCAGTTCCATGGCTTCTACCTATAATATGCGGCCGCTTGCCCCTGAAATAATGGTGGGTGCCTCTGGGGAGCTGCAATTGGTACGCAAACGTCAGACCTTTGATGAGTTGATTTCGCTCTACAGCTAATAACTCGGCGATCCACTGCTGAGAGTGTCAGGGAAAAGTTGACAATGACGCGAGCTCATGCTTACTTTTATCCTGGGTTCAACCGAGAGATCTCATTTACCTGAGATATATGCTTGATTAAAATCATGTAACTGATTGATATGCAGTATAATAAGAGGAGTTTAACATGAAGAATATTATTCGCACAGACTTGGCCCCGGCGGCCCTTGGACCTTATAATCAAGCGGTTGAGATCAATGGTTTGATTTTTACTGCAGGTCAAATTGCACTGGATCCTGCAACGGGAAAATTGGTTGATACATCATTTGCGGACCGTGTATATCAAGTTATGAACAATCTTAAAGCTATTCTGGAAGCAGCTGGCAGTGATTTCTCCAAAGTAGTCAAGACCAATATTTATGTAACGGATCTTGGCCAATATGCAGAGTTAAATCGCGTTTATGGTGAATTCTTTCCGGGAGACTATGCGCCGGCCAGAGCGGCGGTTCAGGTGGTTGCCTTACCCCTGGGAACGGATGTTGAAATTGAGATGGTGGCTCATAAATAAAGCATGCGTCATCTCTTGAAGCAAATCATTTGGTTCGCCCTGCTATGTGGTATTCTGACAGCTCAATCGCCAATGGACAGTCAAGTTGACTCCTCAAATGTCAAAAGCCCTGGCAAAGCCCTTTTATTTTCGGTCATTCCTGGTGGGGGGCAGCTTTATAATCGTCACCCTATAAAAGCAGCTCTTTTCGCAGGTGCCTTTACCTATTTCGCATACGAATATACTGTTGCACAGGAAGAATATCAGGCCGATATTTCCAGTGAAACCCTGCACAGATCCAGAAACGATAAAGTATGGATGATGTCCCTGGTATGGACCCTGAATATTCTGGATGCATACGTGGATGCCCAGCTTTGGGATTTTAATAAATATGAAATTGAAGACAAACAGCCTACTGAGGCAGAAAACCCGAATAAACCTGAAATCATAGGAAACCTAGATGGCACAGAGTAGAGAATCGTGGGGATCGAAATTTGGTTTTATCCTGGCAGCAGCTGGATCTGCAGTTGGTCTTGGCAATATCTGGAAGTTTCCCTATATCGCTGGAGAGAATGGTGGAGCCGCCTTCATTTTTGTCTATTTAATCTGTATTGCCATCATCGGCTTTCCAGTGCTCATTGCTGAAATTCTTATTGGTCGAACCACCCAACGGAATCCAGTCGGTGCTTTTGCAGCCCTCTCAAAATCAAAAATGTGGCTATCAGTAGGGTTCCTGGGTGTGATTGCTGGTTTTATGATCCTCTCTTTTTATAGTGTGATTGGCGGGTGGACCCTGGGCTATGTGGTTGAGACCCTGCGTGGTTCCATGTCAAACTTCCATAACCCGGAGGAGGCTGGGGAACTGTTTGCTGCCCTATCAGGAAGCGCACTATGGACCCTGGGCTATCACACTTTGTTCTTTTCCATGGTCATGTTTATTGTCATCAGAGGGGTTCGGGGCGGCATTGAGCGATCAAGCAAAATAATGATGCCCATTCTGGTTTCCATCCTCATCATTCTTATTGTTCGTGGAGTGACTTTGCCTGGAGCTGACAAGGGTTTATCCTTTCTTTTAGTCCCAGATTGGGGGAAAATCAACGGACATTCTATCCTTATTGCCCTGGGACACGCCTTTTTTACCTTGAGTCTAGGTATGGGGGCGATGCTGACCTATGGAAGTTATATGTCTAAAAAGGATAGCGTCATTACAGCCGCGGCTCAAATCGTATTTCTGGACACACTTATCGCCATTATGGCTGGTGTAGCCATCTTTTCCGCGGTTTTCGCTTCAGGTTTGGATCCCGCTGCTGGCCCGGGATTGATTTTTCAGACGCTTCCGGCCGTTTTTGCGACCATGACTGGGGGAGTTTACTTCTCATTTCTCTTTTTCCTGCTACTCGCTATTGCGGCACTCACCTCAGCCATCTCTCTACTGGAAGTTGTTGTGGCCTATTTTGTTGATGAAAAGGGCTGGAACCGCAAGAATGCGGTGCTCATCTTTGGTGGTACTATTTTTTTGCTGGGCGTTCCTTCAGCGCTATCCTTTAATGTTTTGTCAGATTTCACCCTCTTTGGGAAGACATTCTTTGATGTCGTGGATTTCCTGGCATCCAACATTCTGTTGCCCTTTGGTGGCTTGATGATTGCCATTTTTGCTGGCTGGGTTTGGTCACGAACTTCTGTCATGACAGCTTTG
>JAIPGJ010000086.1 GCA_021736185.1 Fidelibacterota bacterium
CGAACATACCAGTCGGTCTGTTCATTTATTTGCTTCTCATAGATCAAAATTCCCCTCGGTGCGGCATTTTCAGGAACGACAATATAGTTTTGTATTTCCTGGAATAATTCTTCATTGGCCAGCAATTGAGCCGGGTCTAAGAGCAAGCCTATGACCATGAGTTGATATTCACCAGCTTCCAATTGGATGAAATAATCGACACTAGATGTACCGGGATTAATGGGGTCACCATAAGTAATGAAATGGTCTATGACTTTATAGCCTGGTTCGTCTATTCGAGTAAAATCCAGGCTATCAGCAAATACAACAACCGCAGCACCTTCAAGTGAATCTGACCAACTTGTAAAAAAAACTGTTCCATTAACACCGGCGATGGCTTCCAAGCTATCCGGTTTTTCACATGAAATGGCAGTCATGAGCAGGAGGCCAACCAGCAAGATTCGCATTAAAAACGCCTCTCTATTGTGAAGGTTGCAATACGCTCTTCTTCAATGTTTCGTTCAAGCTGTGTATAATAATATTGGAAGATATTCTCCACACGTATAATAAAATGCCAATCCCTGTATTCTGTGCCTATGCCGGCATTCCACACATGAATAGGAACCGGGGCATCAGCGCCCGTGAGTGTGTTTTCTTGAAACAGTTCCACTTTTTCCATGCGGCTGAGATAGCGATATTCAATTGAAGCATCCAAGCCCCAGTAATGCAACCCCAGGGTGCTGATCCAGTGATAGCGATGCCGGTAGGACAAGGTATCCAATATTTCACCATCTGCATCCAGTTCAACTGGATCCAACATGGTAAAAGCAGATTTGTAATCCAATAGATTATTAAAAGCACTCAGGCCCAGACCGATTTCAAGCCCCATAATTCGGGCATCCGCTATATTTCTAAAATGAATGACCGCTTCTGAATCTGGAATCGGTTCAATAAAATTTTCAAAGCGATTGTGAAAAATGGCTGCATCCAATTTTAGCAAATCAAGAATACCCATTTGACCCGTCAGAAGGGTCAGCCCAAACTCACGGTTTATACTGGTTTCTGAGACCAAATCCGGATTCGGTTCAACGGTGAAAATACTTCTGCGGGCTGAGGTAAACATTTCAGCCACAGTCGGTACTCTGAAACCCTTGCCCGTGGAAATACGCAATCCTATCCAGGGAGAGGGTTTCCAATTAAGGGCCAGCTGCGGAGTAAAGACCTGATCCTGATTCTTACCATCGACCTGATAAGCTTCCCAACGACTTCCCATGGAAAGCGTGAACGGGTGCATCCTTTTTTCCAGCAGCAGGAAAGAGGCGAGGGAACCGCTGTGATGTGCTCCAAAAATCTCTGCATCTACGCCATTTTGCTGCATGGTGATGCCAATAATACTGGTGAGATCAGCTGTCCAGCTCTTACTGGCCTGGACTTCTTCATAAAAGCGATTTTCGCTTGAATAATTTGGATCCGCCCCGAAACTATCCCATTGGTTCCAGTAGGCACTCCCCTTGGTTTTTATCACCAGCTCAGGAGAATACACATAATTATAATGACCATTGAGAACGACTTTTGTCCCCTGTGTACCATCTCTTGATGATCCTTCAGGTGCTTCAAAAGGATTGGCTGAGCTCTTCCAGATTGAGGTTAATCCGGATTTGTCATCAAGGATATTCACAAAAATTGCAGCGGAATGGGCATTGGCGAAATTCAATTTGAGTTTGGCAGTTATGTTGAGAGCTTCTTCCCAATTCAATTCCATGAAGCCATCATCACTCCGTTTTTGAATTCTTATCCAGGCCGCATGCTTCCCTATCCTTCTTGAGTGGGATATCTCAGTGTCATATAACAGTCCACGTGAATCACGCCAGCGCCATTCATCCACCCGGGGTTGACTGTAGACACCCACTTTTGTTGAAATTCGAGTTTCTGGCTTCAGCGGAGCATTGCGCGTAATGATATTCACCACACCACCCATGGCACTGGATCCATACATGGCGGAACCACCTGATTTGACGATCTCGACCCGATCAATTTCTGATGTGGGTATGGTAGCCCAGGTCACATTTCCTGCGGCACTCCCCAACATGGGTATCCCGTCAAGCAAAAGCAATGAACGGGTGCCAGCACCCATGGTATAACCTGAGGTACCCCTGATGTTCAATTGCCCTTTAATGGTAGAAACCCCTGATTCGTAGGATAGGATGTCCAGCATATTGACCACGGCCTTCGCTTGAATCTCCCGGGGACCGATGGCTGAGACTGAAAACGGTGACTCGAGAATATCCTGGGCTTTTCGACTGGAGGTCACCACCACCTGCGGAGAAGCCAGAACATTGGATTTTAGCCGAACTGATAACGACTTGGGGATTTCCAGAACCACGGCCACCTTCTTTTCATTATGGGGTGCATAACCCATCATTGAAAACGAGATCGTGTATTCCCCGGGAGTCAATCCACCCAGTTGGTAATTTCCATCCAGATCACTGGTCGTTCCAAAAGAACTCCCTTGAATCTGAATATTTACGCCAGGGAGTCCTTCCCCTGTTCGAGCATCACTGACGCTTCCTTTCACCACCCCGGAAGACTGCCCAATTCCTGAAACAGAAATAGCCATACAAAGCATGAGCAGATAAAGGTTAAGCCTTGAGGTTTTTACTCTCTGATAAAGATATATTTTCATGAAGTTGGCGAATATAGAATCTTTGCCAAAGTCAGACAACGTGAAAAGCAGGGATTAGCGAACAGATTGACGCTTATTTAAATAGGCCAAAAGCGCCACATCCAGAGACTGATCGGTCGTTAAAGGGACATAGTCGACGTGCTGCTCGCGACAGCGAGCTCCCAATTTTGTTTTAAATTGAGCGACTGCGGTCTGGTAGTCCTTCTGGATATGCCAGGGTTCTGTGGCCATCACCTCCCCGGATTCCATATCCTTAAACTTGGCCTGGGCATCAAAGGCAAAATCAACTTCCCGGGGATCCAGAATATGGAAAACCAGCACTTCATGACGATCATGTCTAAAATGCTTTAATCCATTTAAAATATTGTCAAGATCGTCCAGCATATCTGAGATAATTACCACCAGACCCCTGCGGTTGATGCGCTCAGCCAGATGGTGGAGGCTATGCCCAATGGCCGTTTCCTCACCGGGTGTCACATGCTCGAGATGGCTAAGAATATTATTCAGCATGGAAGGACGGGATGAGGGTCTGATATGGGTGCGAATCTCCGTATCAAAGAGCGTGAGACCCACAGCATCCTGTTGTCTCAGCAGGAGATAGGTGAGGGCTGCTGAGAGATAGCTGCCATATTGCAATTTTGTGATTTCACCTGAACCATAAGCCATGGATTTGGACATATCCAGCATGATGTGGGCCTTAAGATTGGTTTCTTCTTCGAATTGCTTGACGTAGAAGCGATCGGTCTTCCCATACAAGCGCCAATCCAGATAGCGTAAATTGTCCCCGGGGCCATAGGCTCGGTGTTCGGCGAACTCTACGGAGAAGCCATGGTAGGGACTTTTATGCAAGCCCACAATAAAGCCCTCAACCACCATGCGGGCTCTGAGCTGCATATTGGCCAGACTGGCCAGGGTGCGGGGATTCAAATATTTCAGTTTATCGTTTGCCACAAAGAGTTCCTAATAATGGTTATTCCCATGAGAACACAAAACGTACTCTGCAGACTTCATTCTCAGCATAATCAAAGTAATTCGCATCTGCTTCATATTTAAAGTTCAGCAATTAGATCTTGAAAGCTATCTATTTCCCAGGTCGGCCGGACCGGTAAATCATCAGAGTCCATATGGCTCCAGTTGACGAAAACGGTATCCATTCCAGCACTGCTGCCGCAAGAGATATCATATTGTGAATCACCGATGAAAACGGATTCCGTCTTGCTCGATCCAAGACGTGAAAGCGCCAGCAGAGCTGGCTCGGCATTAGGTTTATGGAGGCTTGTATCCTCAGGAGTCACCAACGTGTCAAAATACTGTGAAGTGTCTGTAATTTCCAGAATCCGTTTCAAACTGGTGGGCTTGCGGGAAGTTACAATCGCCAGCTTCCTGCCAGAATTTCTGAGTACTTCCAGGGTACTTTTAACGCCGGGGAAAAGCTCAACACTGTCTTCCAGAATCTTTAGCTGATAATCAACAAAGTCATTCAAGATAAGATTCATATCCAAATCTGCACCCAGGTGAGTGACTAACTGTCCCTTCAAGGGTAAACCGTAGCCAGACAGAATTATCTCTCTTGTGAGAGAAATGGAAGCATACTTCTGGGCAACATACTGAAAACAACGACAAACCAGATCTGCCGTATCGAACAGCGTTCCATCAGCATCAAACAGGTAGGCATTATAAATTTTCATATTCTTCTGTTTTTTCCCGCAATCTGTCCATTAGCCCAAACCCATCAAACCCATCAACCCATCAACCCATCAACCCATCAAACTCAAAATGGATTCACCAGCGCCATTCTCAGATATGATCTACCTAAAAAATCCTCATTCCTGAGATCGTCTTCCCCAGCCCAGTAGTCTGCATCTCCGCCCCAGCCCCAGGCAAGGGTTACAAGTGGAACCTTCGCCAGTGTCACATCAAATTTTATCTCAGCTCCATAGGTGTTCAATAGCTGCTCTGATTCAGGGATGTATCCTAAGTCATAAAAAAGAGCTGAGGTCACATTTCCGATACCCAGGCTAAAAACATTGATAGGAACCTTGTTAAGGATAGGCATACGCAATTCAGCAGAGGAAAAAATCAACTCGCTTCCGGCATATTGACCATTTTGCCCTCTTAAGCTAAAGGATTCAGGGGCAGTAATTATTCCGGTACTTTCAATGAGCCTCAAATACTGGGTTGAAAAATACAGCGGGGCTGATTCAGAGAAACCCAGTTTGTCCTGTTCAAGGATATCTCCAGTTTGTCCGACAACCTTCGTGCGTCCATACAAAACAATGGGTATTTTGGGAATATCATAATTGAAAAACCCTTCTAACCAGTACTGGGAATAATCATGGTCTCCCCAGACCTCTGAAATTGCACGCTCCATGTGTGCCTGAATTCCTTGTCCATCACGTGGAAGACTATAGACATCTGTATGAGGCCTTTGAGATTTCCAGATGTATGTAATCCCGGCTTTAAACTCTTCTGGGGATGACAGGCTAGTCACTGCAATATCATCCATCATTACCACATTTCGGTTTGAGAATTGGAATTTTGTGATCAGGCTATGGTTAGATGAAAGTGATTCTCCGGTATTCATAGGGAGGGAGATTATTAGGTCAATTTCATCTCTTTGCTCCAAATAGGAATGTGTCGATGTATTGGTATAGTAATAGGCCAGATTCTTGAATCCCATGACATGAATCGCTGGTCTATACTGCAGATTTATATAACTGAAATACGCACCTGGCGTCGATCCATCCCATGGTATTTCAGCACCACCCTGAAACAAATGTTTCCCCAGAGCATCCTGTGATACACTAAGCAAAAACAATCCCGTATCCAGAGGGAGAATAAGCTTAATGAGGGGTCGTAGTGTTTTCAGGGACTCATATTTGTGAGTTGCTATAGTTTCAGGTTTTAAACTGTAGTCAATTTGGGGAATAAGGATATCAGGAGCCTTGGTCCGCCAGGCTGAATAAGGTTCTCGAACCTGAAGCCTAAGTTCCGGAGCCATACGATCCGCATCCACTGCTCGAATTCTTACAGTGTCTACATCGGCCAGAGTTGAGGCAATGATTTTATTAGAATTCGGCAGTCTTTGTCTGGAATAGATACCCTCAGCGACATCGGTCATCTGGGTGATGGTCAGACTATCCAGAGCAACCCGATAAAGATTGGGTGTTGAATTCCGATAGGATGTATAAATGATGGCTGATCCATCGGCAACCCAGACAGGGAAAACATCCTCCTGTGGATCCTGGGTAACTTTTTGGAAATGGCTGCCATCTGTATTCATGATGGCGATATCCACGTCGCCATTGACATCCTGAATCATGAAAGTCAGCCTGTGACCATCTGGAGATAAATCAAGATCCTGAATCTGAACATCACCCATAAATTGGCTCAATTGAATCCGTTTCCCTGAATCAATGTCTTGATAAAAAATCTGAGTGGTCTCACCGGGATGAGCGGCAAAAAACACGCCTTTCCCATCACGGGAAAACACGGGATGAAGCGCTCTAAAATTTTTGCTTAGCCAGCGCTTTTTGTGGCTCTCCCGCTCTATGATAAGGAGATCATTTAATAATGAGCCATGGCTACCCCGATGATATTCTGACAGAATTAATTGTTCTGAATCGGGTGACCAGGCTGGCTTGCCATTAAAACGTCCGTAATGGATTTCTTCGACCTGTCGAGTCGAGTCAGTACTCTGTAAATAGAGGCTATGATCCCGCATTTTTTTATCCCGGCGGCCAATCACTGCGATAAAGCGTCCGTCAGGTGAAATGCTGGCGTTTTTTACCCTGGTGAAGCCCTTCAGTGGCAGGGGGATTCCCACCTCCTCCAGGGTCTCTTTTTGTGCCTTGTAGCCATAGTAATAGGTGTTCATCACCCGGCGCCATTCTTCATCAAAATCAGCTATGGATTGTCCGGTGGCTTCCTTGAAGGCTGTTTTGAAATTATACCAATACGGATATTTATGCTGTTCCTCCAATAAATAAAGTCGATGCTTCGAAATCTTAACCAGGGTGGAATCACCATATTTCCAAGCCAGGTAGAGCACTTTTGCGTAGCCATCATCATGGGCATCCAGTTGCTCCATCGTATTTCGATAGGTATGGATTTTCATTTGGGAGTCGCTGCGACCCACCCGCCATACTTCGGTCATGTATTCAGCCATCCCTTCAATCCACCAGGATGGTATGGTGATGCCCCCAAAAATGCCGGCCCATGTTCGCTGCGCCTGGAATTGAACGACATGTTGAAACTCATGGGTAATGACCTGTTTCAGCCACTTGTCAGACCCCCCAAAGTGTGCAGCTGCATCATTTTGGCTGACCCAGATAAATATCTGATTGCTGGGCATGGCAAAACCATTCATGATTTCATCTTCAGCAGAAAGGATAATGTCGGTTTTGCCAAAATCTTCAACCTGGAGCTGATCCATAATGGTCTGGTAGCTTTGCTCAGCAATCAGGGCACCTTTTTGGGCAATGGTTTCAATCCCCTGGTGATAGTGAATATTGAAGTGCTCCGTTTCCAGGGTTTGCCATTTCAATTCAGGATGTGTGCGCTGATTCCACAGCCACATATTCTGGGCAGATACACTTTGTGTATAGAGAAGTAAGCTAAGAATCGCAGCCCATTGAATAATCATGCAAGGTGATAAATATTTCTTGATTGTCTTCGCGAGCGCACGAAGTAAGCGCGGCGATCTCGAAAGAGAGATTGCTTCGGTCATACTTCCCTCGCAAAGACGCTCTGAATCATAGGTTTTTGATTATAGCAGTTTTTTAATAATCTCGTCCACTGAAACACCATCGGCTTCAGCGTTAAAATTGGTCAGAACGCGGTGGCGTAATACGGGTAAGGCAACCGCTTTAACATCTTCAATAGAAGGTGTGGGATTGCCCATCATAGCGGCTCTGGTTTTGGCTCCCAATATCAGATATTGTGACGCTCTGGGGCCAGCTCCCCAGCCCACCCAGTTCTGAATGAAATCAGGTGCCCCTGCTCCATCAGGTCGCGTTTTTGCGACCAGATCCACTGCATAATCAATCACATTATCTGCCACAGGAACTCGACGAATAAGATCCTGATATTCCATAATGGCTTTTCGATCAAGGACCTTGCTTAATTGAACAGAAGACCCCGAGGTTGTCTGATTGACAATCTGACGTTCTTCATCCCGACTTGGATATTCCACGCGCAGGTTAAACATGAATCGATCTAGTTGAGCTTCAGGCAAGGGATAGGTTCCTTCTTGCTCAATGGGATTCTGGGTTGCAAGGACGAAAAATGGTTCATCCAGGACATAGCTTTCCACACCGGCAGTGACTCGGTGCTCTTGCATGGCTTCTAAGAGGGCGGCCTGGGTTTTGGGGGGTGTCCTGTTGATTTCATCAGCCAGGACGATATTGGCAAATACCGGTCCTTTAACAAAACGAAACTCCCGTTTGCCTGTGGTGTGATCTTCTTCGATGATATCGGTACCAGTAATATCAGAAGGCATGAGATCAGGAGTAAATTGGATGCGTGAAAAGGACAGGTCCAGAACTTCAGCCAGACTTTTTATAAGCAGAGTCTTTGCCAGACCAGGGACTCCAACCAACAGGGCGTGTCCCCTGGAGAGCATGGCAATCACCAATTTCTCAATGACTGCATCCTGTCCCACAATCGCTTTTGAAAGTTCTTTTTTCAAGCCCTGAAAAGCGCTTACCATTTCACCAAGTTTTTTTACATCATCAGTCATATCTATTTCACTTCCTTCGGAACATTCTTGTATACAAGATTAGTTGCACTTTCATCACAACCGTCTCACGCAAAGTTCGCGAAGACGCAAAGCAATGATTTTAAGCGCTGTCTATATTAACTCAGATGGTTGCCTTTAAATTTAATAACACTCTCTGCATATATTTTTTACGGTTTGGTCCAAATATTCTTTCAATCAAACGTGTGCTTAGTAAAATATTAATTATCGCTCTTCTTAGCGACTCTGCGTGCCCTGCGAGAGAAAAAGCTTTTAGCATATTCCCCTAATTATTGTGTCAAAGATAATAATCACTGTGAAGTTATTTGTTCATAAGTTCAATAAAATAAAAATCCCCCGATAAATCGAGGGATTTCGAGGTTTGTACTGGAATCCAGGTTAAGCTTCCGGGTAGACGCTTACCTGTTTTCTCGTGCGGTCTTTACGTTCAAAGGTCACAAAACCATCGATCTTTGCGAAAAGGGTATCGTCACCACCGATGCCAACATTCTGGCCAGGGTGGATGGCAGTTCCGCGTTGACGGACGATAATACTTCCGGCAGAAACGAATTCGCCACCATAACGTTTGGTACCCAGTCGCTTGGAATGACTCTCGCGACCATTTTTGGAGCTACCAACACCTTTTTTATGAGCCATTGCTATTCTCCTTTTTCAGCGGCCGGTTTAGCTGCAGCCTTTTTAGGGGCTGGTTTCTTGGCAGCTGGGGTTTTCTTAGCTGCTGGCTTTTTGGCGGCTGTTGCCTTCTTGGCAGCTGGCTTTTCAGCGATTACTTCAGCGTCGGCCTTTGCTGCTGTTTTCTTGGCAGCTGGTTTTGCAGGTGCAATACCTTCTACCTTAATCTGTGTAAAACCCTGGCGGTGTCCTTGTTTCTTCTGGTAACCCTTGCGGCGTTTCTTCTTGAAGACGATGATTTTTTTAGCGCGACCATGAGCCACAACTGTTCCGTCGATGTCAACATTGGTTAGCTCAGGTGTGCCAACCTCAAGACTTTTACCGTCAGAGTAAGCCAGTACGCGCTCGACATTGACCTTTTTACCAGGTTCAGCATCGAGTGTCGGAACGTTCAGGACCATGCCAGGTTTCACCTTGAACTGTTTCCCTGCAATTTGGATAATTGCGTACATAACTTTATCTCCTTTATTAAAAAGCCAGCGAATATAGAAGGAGTCATAGCGCGTGTCAACGGATTATCATCAATATAAATAATGTCTCAGCTCCCCAAATTTAGGAACTCAAGGATTTTCATTATTTATAGATTCAATCCCAATATATTCCTCCCTAATTAAAAGGCGGAAATCCCATCATGATCCATCGGCTTCTCTTACTCATATTATCGTCACTAATCCTTGTAGACTGTTCCACAGAGCCAGATGAAACCGACAATCTCCCAGAGGGACATACCTATTCCATTGTACAGGATTTGGAATGGGTCAGACCAGGAGGGCACGCCCTCACCATGGATATTTATACACCCGAGACAAACCAGGAAAATTATCCAGTTTTGGTCATCTTTCATGGTGGTGGTTGGTTAATCAACGACAAAACAACCATGACTGCCATGTCTGAGTACATAGCCACAAATTCCCAGTATGTTATTTGTAATGTGAATTATCGGCTTCTTGTGGACGAGGAAAATACGATTACCATGAATCAAATAATCGAAGATGCTATGGGTGCAGTGGTCTGGGTTAAAGAAAACATTGCGACATACCAGGGTGACCCCGCAAAGATTATGGTCACAGGCGATAGTGCCGGAGGACATCTGGCCGCCATGATCCTCCTGGCAGGCGATCAGCTGGAGAGCGATGGATTCAGTGGTGTTTCACTTGGTTTTAAACCGACCTATTTACCAGCTGGGGAGTCTGCAGAATCAATTGCTTCAACCAGCGGCCTTGATGTGCAAGGGGCCATCCTGAGTTATGCTGCCCTTGATATTGCAGCCGCTTGCCGAGCAGGGGGGTTGGAATCCTCAAGTAACATATTTTGGAGTCTAGCCGGAGCGCGTCCACGCGGTATTTTTGGTGATAGCATTAACATTGATAATGACCCACAATTCTACGATGCAGTGTCACCTCAGGCGCTCATCCCTGCAAGCACAGAGAAGCTGCTGCCCCCAGTACTATGTACAGTAGGATCCGCTGATTTTCTGGTGCCTCCATCATCCGTTGAAGCATTTGTCAACTTGATGACCGAAAATGGGCATTCCGCTGAATTTTGGATACATGAGGGACGTAACCACGCATTCCTAGATGGTGGCGGTAACGCCTTTCTGGGAACTGAATTTGAACGTGATGCAATTCCAGCCATCACGAAGATGATTAGCTTTATGGACGAGGTGTTTTACAGCAACCAGGAATAATACCTGATTTAGCCCAGCAAATCCTTGGCTGCCTGATAAACCGCATCAACGGTCATCCCGAATTTTTCAGCCAGAACCCCGGCAGGAGCTGAAGCACCATAGTGGTCGATACCAAGAATTTTTCCATCCAGCCCAACGTACTTTTCCCAGCCCGTTGAACATCCCGCTTCCACGGCCAGGCGCGCCCGGCATTCTGCAGGGAAAACAGCGGCTTTATATTGTTCATCCTGTTGTTCAAACAGTTCCCAACTTGGAAAACTGACGACTCGAACTTTCAGTCCTTCTTGAGCCAATTTTTTCCCAGCATCAATAGAAATCCATACTTCTGATCCACTGGCCAGGATGAGGATATCGTGCTGGTTTTCTGCATTTTCCCACAGGGTGTATGCTCCTTTTTCAAGATTGGAAGCGGAGGCCAGTTCACTCCGATCAAGGATAGGCAGGTTTTGACGGGTCAGCAGGATCGCTGTTGGTCCTGATTGGTTCTCCAGGGCAGCCACCCAGGCAAATTTGGTTTCATTGGCATCTGCAGGTCGAATGACAGTGACATTCGGTGTGATGCGCAGGCTCATTGTGGTTTCAACCGGCTGATGAGTGGGTCCATCTTCACCCACATAAAAGCTGTCGTGGGTATAGACATAGATCACAGGTAATTTCATCAGAGCTGCCAGGCGAGTGGCTGGACGTACGTAGTCAGCAAAAACCAGAAAGGTCGCGCCGAAAACACGGAAGCCGCCATGGAGCTGCAAGCCATTCATAATCGCACCCATCCCTAACTCGCGAACCCCAAAATGGAGGTTGCGACCAGCATAGGCATCGCCGCCAATATCGTCATAGCCTTTAAGATGGGTATTGTTTGAAGGCGCTAAATCGGCCGACCCACCGACGAG
>JAIPGJ010000087.1 GCA_021736185.1 Fidelibacterota bacterium
AGATTTCCTTCGACAGAAACTATTGCCGCCCTGAACTGAACCATACACTTGAAATTAAAATCAGTAAGGGACGTCATCCAGTTATTGAACAGCTGCTTCCCGTGGATGAGGCATTTATCCCCAACGATTTGCTGATTAACGCAAGTGTTGATCAGATATTATTGATTACTGGACCTAATATGGCTGGTAAGTCCACCTATCTGAGACAGGTCGGTCTGTTGGTTCTCCTGGCACAAATCGGCTGCTACATTCCTGCTGATAAGGCCAGCATCGGCATGGTGGATAGAATCTTCACCCGGGTGGGTGCTTCAGATAATCTGGCTGGTGGCGAATCCACCTTCCTGGTGGAGATGAATGAGACGGCAAACATCCTGAATAATGCCACCAAGCGCAGCCTCATCCTTTTGGATGAGATTGGACGGGGGACATCCACCTATGATGGTCTGGCCATTGCCTGGGCACTCATCGAATATTTACACGGCAAAGAAGAACAGGCTGCCCGAACGCTTTTCGCCACCCATTACCATGAGCTGACCAAGCTGGAAGGCATTTTGCCTCGTCTTAAAAATTATAATGTGGCTGTTCGCGAATATGATGAGAAGGTGATCTTCCTGAGAAAGATTGTTCCTGGGGGAGCCAGTAAATCGTACGGAATCCACGTTGCACAGATGGCTGGAGTACCCCTTCCTGTAATCCAGAGAGCCAATGAAATCCTGTCAGATCTGGATTCTGGTGAAATCAGTGTACGATCTGATGAAATCAAAGAAGCCAATCCAACTTTTGACCATCACCAGATGTCCCTTTTTGATAAACAGGAGCATGTGCTTCGTGATAAGCTCAAGGGCTTGAAATTAGATCAGATGACGCCTTTGGAAGCCATGGTTTTACTGGATGAGATGACGAAAAGTCTTGATGATGAGAACTAGTCCGGAACCAGGCGTCCCTGAGACGCGTATGAATCCTATGAAATATCTAATACTTCTGGTGTTGCTCCCTGTCTGGCTCGTAGCTGAAGCTGGCTATTATGGTGAAGATCCATTTGTACTGGGCATGTCCATTGATGCCTATGCCCTGGGAAATATCAAAGCACTGCCCATGGCCAACCCCAGTCCGGGAAGCAATGTTGCCCTCATGGGTGAACGTGAGCAAAAATTGGGCTTTCAACATACGGAAGGTTTTGGGGGTGTCTACCAAACAGATGTCCTGAGTGGATACAGAGATAATTGGTCTTTGGTCCTGTTTCGTGGTGGTGTCAGTGGTATTCCAGATACTCGGGATGCATTACTTGATTATGGAACTGATGGCCTGGCAGATACACAGGATTCCGATGGGACGGAAAATAATGGCCTCCTGGATCCTGGAGAACGATTGAGCATCAACTCCATAAGTTATTTCAGCACCCAACAATTTTTGGCTGAATTGGGCTATTCTCACCTGGTTCATCCAAAGTTGGCTCTGCATGGGACGGCACGACTATTATATCACGATCTGTATGCTGAAAGTGGCTTTGGGGTCGGATTTCATGGAGGGCTCCTATATCAACCTTTTGAGAAAATGCGACTGGGATTGGAAGTAACTGATATTCTCAGCACCACCATATTCTGGAGTTCCGGTCTCACTGAAGTGTATGCACCGCAACTTTTTTTGGGAGCAGATTATAATTTTAGTTTTAAGAAAATCCCCTTTATTATTCACCCCCTTTTTCAGGTAGAACTTTCGCTAACGGGTGAACAAGCCGAGCTAAACCAGAGGAATTGGGGCGTTGCCACTGGCCTGGAGATAGGATTTCAGGATCAGTTATTTATTCAACTGGGTCGCAATGCTCTGGATCAATTTCAGGTGGGAGCGAGAATTCGAACCAAATATATTGATCTTCATTATGGCACGGGATTTTCGGAGTTGAGCACTATCGCTGGACAAACACACCGGGTTGGAGTTGGAATTAATCTGGGTGAATTTGACTTATTTAAATAAATAATTCCATCGGGTTCTATATTACATATAATTGAATTACTTTTCCTGAGGGAGGATGATTATGGAGCTTAATCGTCAATCAGCCTGGGATTTACTCTGCGAATACACCAAAACTGAATCATTAAGAAAACATGCTCTGGGCGTGGAGGCGGCCATGCGCGCCATGGCCATGAAATATGAAAGTGATCCAGAACTATGGGGTATCACCGGTCTACTCCATGATTTTGATTATGAAAAATATCCTACAGCTGAAGAGCACCCCTACAAGGGGGTGGAGATACTTAAAACCTTGGGTTATCCACAGGAGGTTCTGGATGCCATCATGGGGCATGCTGAATATACAGGGGTGGAGCGGAAGTCTCTTATGGCCAAATCCCTATTTGCCGTCGATGAGTTGGTTGGATTTATCTTTGCAGTAACTTATGTACGCCCTAGCAGGGCGGTTCGCGAGGTCATGCCCAAATCGGTTCGGAAAAAACTGAAGCAGAAATCCTTCGCTGCCAGTGTGAACCGGGCGGACATTGTTCAGGGAATACAGGAACTGGAACTTGAGGAAAATGAACATTTTCAGTTTGTCATCGATGCTTTAACGGGTGTAGCAGAATCTGTGGGCTTGGCAGGATCAAACACAGAATAGCAGGTGATAAGCGCGGAAGTCTAGAGAACCTTTGTGACGAGGGCTCTAAATTCACTCAATATCATGGCTGTAGCACCCCAGACTTTATAACCGCTGATTTCAAAAAATGGAATTTCCCAGTCCCTGTTTCTAAAGTGTCGTAATTCGTATCGAATTTCCACTTCACAGAGTGTATTTACTGAAACACTAAATATTTCGGCTACTTCCCTGGGTTCTGGAATGAAGTCTGGCTTGCTTAGAGTATATGCTACAACCGGCTGAACCAGATGATGACTCACCGGAATGGGGAGCACACTGGTCAGTCCAAGGACTTTCACCTTTTCTGGCTGGATATTCACCTCTTCATAAGCCTCTCTCAGAGCCGTTTCAATATCATTCTCAGTACCAGCTCGTCGGCCTCCAGGAAGGGCAATTTGTCCGCTATGGGCAAAGCCGTCAATCGTCCTTTTAATCATTGGGAACACCCACTCATCATCTTGGGGATAAAGTGAAATCAAAACAGCTGCTGGATGCAAGTCCTCCTTGAGAGGCTCCAGATTCCTGCCCTCAGGCATGAGGTGTTTTTGTGCTTTCCAACCAGGCAACGGTTGGCCAAGTACTTCAGTGAGTTTGAGGATGAAACCATCCACTAGTCTGCATTCCGAATGGTTTTCATTGATAATCCCATCAAGCCACTCAGAGCGGCTCCTATACCGATGATAAGGAAAATACTACGTGGTGAAATCCATTCAGCTAGGATGCCAGTCAGGGCGACGGAGATGGACATGACACCAATAACTGCCAGATTAATCATTGAAAACACCCGTCCCTGCATGTGTCCAGGAACGATGGAATGAACCAGAGTAGTCCGCGTCACCTGGATGAAGGGAATGCCCAGGGAATGAATAAAAATGATGGAGAGTGTCAACCAGAATGGATCTATCCCTATGCGACCTACCCAGAATAGTGGGATGAAAGAAAGTCCATCGTAGATCAAGCCAAACATGAGCCAGGTACCTTTCTTGTATCTGCTGGCGAAGCGATATACAAAAATAGTGGCCAGCAGCATACCTACACCATAGCTGGATTCAATAAAAGCGAAGTCCCGACCGCTTCCGTCCCAGACCTCCTTGATGAGCAGAGGAGTACCGACTACGGCTGGGCCCATGATGAAAAGATTATTCAAGGCAGTGATCAGAATGATCCAGAAAAGTCGACGATCATCCCGGATGACGTATCTGAGACCTTTTTTAAGCTCTGTGAGATGACGATTTTCATAAGAGCTAGCTCTTCGTTCGACTCGCTGATAGGAGATTAACATGATCAGGAAGAAAGAAATCAAAAAGGTAACTGCATCCAGAAAGAATAGGTTGACCAGTCCCAGGGCCGAGAGGAGCATCCCGGCACCAAATAACCCTACAAAATAGGCCAGATATCCTGTTGACTGAATGAGAGCGTTGACCCGGAGTAGTTGAGATTCTTGAACCAATTCTGGAATGATGGCATCTCGGGAAGGATTGAAAAGGGTACCAAATGAAGCAGCAGAAAAAACAATAAGTGCCAGAACTATAGGGGTCAGCATATCCAGCGAATAAAACAGGGGAATCAACAGGATGAGGAAGAAACGGGCAAGATCGCTGATAAGCATGAGCGTTCGACGTCGATAATGATCAGCCAATACTCCAGAAAATAGGCCAAAAATTAGAGCTGGGGCTGTGGCAGCAAAGGCAATAAATCCGGTCAAAGAGGGTGAACCAGTAAGCTCCAGCATGAGCCAGATGACGGCCATATGGGTGACGCTATCGCCGGCCTGGGAGATGAGCTGACCAAGCCACAGAAAGGAGATGTTGCGATTCAGGTAGGGTGGAACTCTATTAACTAGGTAGGCAGCCACAAAAGATGCAGATTCTTAATTCCAGAGAATGAAGGGCGTCAAGTGCAAACCTGAAAATCTTTGCAAGTCAAAGAATTGGTGGTTATTTCAATGATCGAATAAATTCCTTAGGAATTTTATCCAGATCTTTTCTCGTAATGCCGTTCTTGTAAATATCCACAATTTCCGGAGTAATCATGACCAATAGCTCTGTCTTTTTCTTTGACGTAATAGTGGATTTGAAAAATTCACCTATCAGAGGGATGGATCCCAGAATGGGAACCTTGGTTTCTGTGAGCACATCGGACTCTTGCATCAAGCCCCCGAGGATCACCGTTTGACCATTTTTGACAATGACCTCTGTTGTGGCTCTTCGGGTTGAAATAATCGGGATTCCATCAGGTGTATTTCCCTGTTGAAAATTTGCCTGGGGCGAAAGTTTCATGGTTACTGTGGAATCATTATTTACATGGACAAATATGGTCAATTTAACCGTTGCATTTTTGAATTCGTAAGAGGTCATCCCAAATTCATTCAGTTTTGGATAGGGTATTTGATCTCCAACTTCTATTTCAGCTTGTTTATTATCCAGGACCATGAGATGTGGGGTAGACAACAACTTTAGATCGTTAGATGTGGAGAGCATTCCCAGCACGACATCGATATCTGCAGCAATGATCCCCATACCAAATCCGCCACTAATGATCGCGGTTGTCGGATCAGTGAGGGGCTCTATAAGCGCATCCCTTAAGCCAAAGTTGGTCTCAAAAACGCCACGACTTTCACCGTCATTGGCACTTTGCTTGGTAAACCACTGAACGCCTCGCTCATGACCGGTAGTGATGGACACCTCGACGATGGCACTTTTAATGTGAACCTGATCGGTATGAGTGTCCAGTGTTGCCATCAGTTTTAAAAGTTCAGTTACCTGGCCAGGAGTATCTTGAATAATCACAGTATTGGTTCTAACATCACCGAATACCTGACCTACCTCAGCGGTTACGAAGGGTTGCAGGGCAGAAGCGAGGTCTTTCGCTTCTGAAAACTGACAGTTATAGGAGGCGGTTCGAGTGGGAATGGCGATGTCCTCTTTATTGGTGACGAGGTATTTCCCAGAATTCCCAAGCTGTTGAAATCCCAGATTGTATAACTCGGTCATGATTGAAAGAGCCTCTAGAGGAGCAATGTCCTTCAAATCCAAGGTGATTTTATTGGTGCGTATCTCAGGGTCGGAAATGAAAATCATGCCACTCTTTTCACTCAGGATTCGCAGTACGTTTTCTAGTTTTACTTCCTTTACCGATATGGATATTTTCTCACCGCTGGTCTGATTTTGTCCAAATAAGGGTGTCAGCAGAAGTAAAAGAATTATTATCGATCTAGCTGTTTGTTGGATACTATTGCTTAGATTCATTTTACTCTCTCTCGATAACAATGGAAAATATATCATCACTATTTCCTAAAACGATCATGGTGTCCTGTATGGTCTGAACAGTGTAGCCCTGTATTTGATCACCCTCTCCATAAATATCGTTGTTTAAGATAGCGTACGGAGCTGACCTATCCCAGATAATACCATTGATGGTAATTTTCGGGCGAACGATGCGCTTTTTTCGTTGAACCGGTTTTTTTGTTGGAGTCTTCGTCTTGGTGGATTTTGATTCCACTTCCCCTTTGGGCTTTGGTGGCGGTGCAACATAGATTTTCACAAACGGATTACGTAATTTTGTCAAGTCAGCCTGGGCACTCAGGGTATCAATGGCCTCAACAAAGGCTAAATTTTCTATAGTGGGAGATGAAACGGTTCGTATTGTGTTTTGAAGTGATTCCAGATCAATAGTTAATGTGTTTCCGACTTGACCAGTCACCTCACTTGAAAATATTTTATCAATTCCTCCCGTAAACCACAGACCCACAAATCCGAGGATTATGACAGCTAAAACCGCAAGCAGAAGGGTAGCATTCTTATTCTTCACTTTTTTTACCCTCCTTTGAAACCAGCACCGAAAGGGTCAAATCATAGCGGGCGTAGTCATTTCGCTCCAGCGGTTTCACAATAAGATCATCGATGAGAATCCATTCAGAATGCCTCTCCGTCATCTCAAGAAATTTCAGGAAATCTGTGAATCGCCCGATCATACTCAACCTGATTAAATGCGCTTGATACTTTTTATCGATATCCTCAAATTTATTCATGGGCTCAAGGGTTACAACTTTTAGCAAAGCAGTTGTGCAAAATCTATCAAGCACCGGGAAAATGGCATTCACTCGGGTACTACCTAGAAGCCTTGATTTAAAAATTAATTCAAGGGAGTCAAGTTTCTCAAGTTGAGCATCTAAGTTTTCAATGGCCAATTCGATGTCAAGGCTCACAAGATCAATATAGGTTTCAGCAAGTTGGTTCTGTCTCAGAACAGCCTCATCATAGCGTTGGCTTTCTGGTAAAATGAGAACTTGTAAAGATGAGCCCGTGATGGCAAAATAGATAACAATGGCGGTGACCAGCCATTTCATTTGAATAGCTTCTAGCCAAAACTGGAATTGTTTTTTCATTGGTACAATCCCAGGGCGAAAACCAGCTTCAGCTGGTCTTCCTCCTTGTAAATTCGATTGTTCTCTACTTTAATATCAGAATATAGGGTAGAGAGAGGCAGGCTGAAGAGCAGGTTGCCGCGAAAATTATCAACAGATAGAATATCTCGGTTGCCACCTTCGATATAGGTATAGCCTTCAATGGTTAAATCAGGACCCTCATCCTTCTGGTTCCTTTTTGTGGGTTTGGGTTTTGTATAAATTTTTGTGATCACCAGATCTGGAGGCAAAGCTTTGGTAATATCGATAAGAATTTTGCGCCAAACGGCCGGCCGGGTTCGAGGTTGAAGAAATGTATCAGACTCTTTCCGAAGTCTATTGCGCTGACCGATTTTGCGCTCGAGGAATAACATTCGCGGTTCAACACTGGATATTTTCCCTTCAATATCAGCGTTCATTCCTTCGAATACATGAGCCATGTAGGTCTGACTTTGATGGGTTCTCACTAAAATGAAGACGGTGGCTCCAAAGATGATTAAATAGATCAGAAAGCTAAATCGCTTCAGATGTCGCTTAACGCGTTCGTCGGCAGTTGAGGCGAGAAAATTGAGTTGAAATTCCATGTCTATCGCAATGCCAGCCCAATAGCTGTTGAAAATTGATATTGATTGCCCGAGCTCAGTTCCACATCAGGAAAGAACTCCAACATGGGATCCCAAATCTCGGCAGGAATTTCCATGATCTCTTCAGATAGCGTGAAAAAAGATTTGATAAATGAATCATTCAGCAAGCCACCTGTGACATATAGTTTTTCAATCTTTTGGCCAGTATTATAAAAATGCCTGAAATTTAGTTTGCGAATCGTCATGGATAATTCTTTAAGCTTTTGCCCGACTATTTTATTTTCCATATATAATGCGGTAATTGGCTGATTATTGGAACTGACCTCCAGCACTCCGCGACGGAGATACTCCACTTCAATGAAAGGAATGCCGGCTGATTTGGCGATAATTGTATTCAGAAGGTTACCACCAAAGGGGAGATAAAGAAATTCTGGATATTGGGCAGAATCGATAATGGTATAATGAGAATTACTCCCGCCTAATTGTAACACGCCAACGGCTTCAGTGTTCTTGGGGTTCAGCCGGTGAAAAAGTTGAACTGTAGGCAGGGTGGAAGTCTCTAGGACCTTGATATTGGTTGAAAGCGATTTAAAAGCTTTCGTGAGCCATTCAATCCTGTTCTTTTTAATAACAGCCAGGAGGACATTTAGCTTTTTCTTTTGAGATTGTGGTAGCACAGTAAAATCATAATCATAATTATCCGCAGGGTCGGCCAGGAGGGGAGCAAGCTCCCAAAAAAGGGCTTGTTTCAGTTCATGGCTGGCAATTTGGGGCAGCTGCAGGAAAAACAGGTTTTGATATTTTGCGCTCAGTCCCACGTTAATATCAGCGCGCTTGTAGGGCAGATCACGCAGGAGACTCTTGAGACCATTCATAATGTGGGTCTCATTTACTTCGCGGACGTCTTTGACCACATCCTCTTCCAGGAAGTCATACTTTAACAACTTGGCCTGCTTCCGGCTACTCTTCTTGGTGTAGTAGGCGGCTACCTTAATGGCATTGGTCCCAATATCGATACCAATTCTAATTTTTTTTGCTCTGGCCACGTTCCCTAAATACTTATTTTTATTTTATAAGTAATTCATAATAGATTTTATATTTAATACATCTAATGAATATAGAAACACATGCCCAAGTTTCTATTCAAAAAGCCTGTAATACTATGATTTTGATAAAATAAATCCCCCTGGATAAGGAGGATTTGTTTTTAAGCTGAGTAAAAGTTCTTTTAGGCTTCCTGATGCTTTTTTATCCAATGCTTGGTTTTCCAGCGACCAATCTGTTTGGGCCAGTCATAATCGTTTCGGTGACCAAAACCTTTGGTCCAACGATAACGGTCCCGATGCTCATCGTCTTGTAGACTGAAGCGATTATTCAGTGTGACATTACGACCAATGACTGGACCGGAGATATTACCGTTTTGTATATTGATATCGCCTTTGCAATAGATCGCGCCGATAATGGTTTCGTTTCCAAGGTTGCTATAAATATCAAAATCTTGAGCTGGGTTCGTGAAAACGAGAGCTGGATATGTACCTGTCGTATCTCCATCAGGAGCCGTAATATCATTGTCACCCCAAAAACTCACATGATGCCCCGTGAAGACGAGCGTGCCGGATGTAATTCTTATGTCATCAAGTGCAATATAATTGCCGGTGAAAACGTGGATGCCATCAGGAAATGTTCGGTTACTCCAGACTTTCCAAGAATCAGAGTAGACCTTTGTGGCGTTATCCAAAAAATATTGAATATCAGCTTCTGGTAAAAAGTTAAAGCCACCGCGTGGTTGATGATCTTCTTCGACGTCAGCACCATAGCCATCAAGATCAACACTTTCTTCAGCGGCAATAGCTCTGTCAAAGTGTGTGTCTTCAGAAAGATCCAATAGAATCTCGGTTTCCATCTGGAATTTGTCAACGTTAATGCTTAGCGTATTTAAAACTGGATTGAAGATGGTAGTTATACCATCAGTGTTGATGTTGACCAGGCTGTCGGGACCATTGTTGATACGCCATAAGGTTTCATTGACTGAAGATTCCATGGCATACTGGAGTTTGATATTGTTAACCGTTTCAACTGAGGTCGAGTAGGATAGGTATGAGACATTCAGGACTGCTACACCAGTAAAGCTGAAAACCATGAAGAGCATAAGGACGGCGACTAACATTGTGAACCCCCAAGAATCATCTCTGAGTCTTTTGTCTGTAAGTGAGTAAAGCTATTATGTGTTGTTATGTTTTGCATACTGCTGTATATATATTCAAATCACATGCCAAGCTTGAAAAATCATATAATACTTTAATTATCAATATGTTATGATAGTCATATATATATTCATATAATAATATGTGAATATATTAAAGACATAAAACAATATTATATAATAATAGTGTAGTATATATTAGACTATTAAACTGACTGTAAGAAATATGAATAAATACATGACTGTGTTAATCACTTATAAAACATGTAGATAGATAGATAATACTAATTTTATACAATAAAAAAGCCCTCAATAAATGAGGGCTTCAGGGTATTTATGGGAAGGGGTTATGGTGGGGCTTAGGCCGCGTGCTTTTTAATCCATTTGTTGGTCTTCCAGCGACCGATCTGCTTGGGCCAGTCATAACTATCTCTGTGGCCAAAACCTTTTGTCCAACGATAGCGATCACGATGTTCGTTTTCCATAAAATCAACGCTGCCACCAAGGGTCACATTGCGGCCGATAACAGGACCGGAAGCGGTTCCATTATGAAGTTGTATATCACCCTTGCAATAGATTGCACCAATGATGGTTTCGTTTCCATTGATGCTGAACATCTCAAAGTCTTGATTTGGGTTTGTGAATATGAGGGCAGGAGAGGTACTGGTGGTATCGCCAGCAGGAGCAGTGATCTCATTGTCACCCCAAAAGCTCACATGGTGTCCTGTGAATACCAGTGTACCGGAAATCATTCTGATATCGTCCAGGGCGATGTAATTACCAGTAAAAACATGAATTCCATTAGGAAAAGTATTATTGGACCAAACCTTCCATGATTCGTTATGGACTTGGGTTGCATTATCAAGAAAATATTGAAGATCTGCTTCAGGCAGGAATTCGAATCCACCGCGTACTTGATTGTCTTCAGTCAATCCTGGGTCGTAGCCATCAAGATCTACACTTTCTTCCGCAGCAATAGCTTTGTCAAAGTGAGTGTCTTCAGAAAGGTCCAGAAGAATCTCCGTTTCCATCTGGAATTTGTCGACGTTAATACTGAGTGTGTTTAGAATCGGATTGAAGACGGTGGTTATACCATCGGTGTTGATGTTGACCAGGCTATCTGGACCATTGTTGATGCGCCATAAAGATTCATTGATTGAAGATTCCATGGCATACTGCACTTTGATATTGTTGACTGTCTCAGCTGAACTGGACACAGACAGGTAGGAAATATTCAGAACGGCCACACCAGTAAAGCTAAAGACCATAAAAAGCATAAGGACGGCTATTAACATTGTGAACCCCCAAGAATCATCTCTGAGTCTTTTGTCTGTAAGTGAGTAAGGCTATTATGTGTTGTTATGTTTCGCATACTGCCATACATATATTCAAATCACATGCCAAACCGCGTAAAAGCACATAACTTCTATATATACAGGTATTTACAAATGTAATAAATTTATTCTTATCTTGGAAGGAGGAATATATAGCAGACACATATCTATATTATGCCTGACAAATGTAGTATAAATATTACCTAAGTATTGATAACAAGATCAATGAATATATATAAGACTTCTTTAATCATAAATAAAACAATAAGATATATAGTTATTATGTATTTACAGTTACAAAAAAGCCCTCATCAACTGAGGGCCTTTGGAAGGAATAC
>JAIPGJ010000088.1 GCA_021736185.1 Fidelibacterota bacterium
ACCGATTACGAATTCTGGGATTTGGTGAGTCGTAATAATCAATCTGCTGTCAGTGGACTATACCTGTATGTTGTGGAAGCTCCAGACGTGAGCGTCGTGGGGCAGAGCTCCTCGACCATGGTAAAGAAAGTTGACAAATTCGCACTGTTCCGTTAAAGAAAGCTACGAGTGAGACTATGAATATGAAAATTAAAGCTATTGTCTTAATGACCTTTCTGCTTATCGGGCCAGGTGCTCATGCTCAGGAAGTATTTGAAAAAATTGGAACCGCAGGAGCCCACTTTCTTGATGTATCCCTGGATGCAGGCGTTCGAGGAATGGGGGACGCTTCTTCGGCTCTGATAATTAGCGAAGCTTATGCCAGCCATTACAACCCAGCGACATTGATTTATGTGCCGAACTGGAGTGCTTCGTTTGGCATGGTTAACTACTTTGCCGGTATTTCTGTGAATGGTGGCGCCGTTGCCTATCACGTTCAAGGTATTGGAACGCTGGGTCTCCATTTCCGGGGTTTGAACTCCGGTGAAATGGAAGAAACCACGGTTTTACAGCAGAGCGGAACTGGAAATACCTTCGAATGGAATGATGTTGCCATTGGTGTCAGTCTGGCCCATGCCTTTACCGATAGGTTCAGCTTTGGCATGAATATGAATTATGTCAAAGAGTCTATTGATGCCTATGATCTCAATGCATCAGTATGGTCCATTGACCTCGGTACCTTTTATATGACGGGATTTCGGTCCCTGCGCATCGGTATGACCATCCGCAACTTTGGACCTGAGCTGGATTTTGCCACCAGCTTTACCGATTTTAACAATGGTGAAGTTGTTCCCGAGATGAGTGAATATCATCCCTTCCACATGCCCCTGACTTTTCAGGTGGGTGTGGCCATGGATTTTCTTGAGAACACGAAGAACCAGGCATTAACTGTGGCCATTGACGCGGTTCATCCCAATGAAGCTTCTGAGCGGTTCAATATTGGTGCTGACTATACCTTTATGAATACGATTCACGTGCGTGGTGGCTGGTACACAAACCATAACTCAGCCTCATTATTTGGCGGATTTGGTGTCAATGTAAGTTCAATAGGCCGCTTTGATTATGCGATTTCCTCATATGACTTGCTAGGGGTAATTCACCAATTCTCACTGACGATTTCACGATAAGGATGGGTCTAGCTATGATTCCTAAAAATAAATTATATAGTCTGGCTTTAGCGATCCTGCTCAGCAGCGTCACTGTTTTTGCAGCGGCACCATCGCTTACTTCTGCCCAGTACTCTCAGAATGATAATCAAGTCACCCTCCAATTCGACCAGGCAGTGAAGCTGAACGCGGTACTCCTTGGCCTGATCTCTTTTGATGATGACAATGGTGGTCCCAATGCCGATCTCCAACTCCAGGGTGGCCAGGTCCTAAACCCCGGCAACCTTGTTTCAAGTAATACTGTGGTCATCGATCTGGTTTATGGGGGTATCATTGACGAGTTTACAGGTAACTATTATGGTGATCCTGCCTATGTATTTGAGCTATGGGGAAATGATGTTCGTCAAATAAAAGCCCTGGAAGCCATGGATGACGGAAACCTTGAAATCCTGGTCAAGACAGGAGCATTCATTTCTGCGACAAATGAGCCCAACGGAGACCAAACCGTTTCCTGCTCTGTGACTGTAGCTGATCAAAAGCCATTGATTTTATCATCTCGTTATGATGCAAATGTTAATGTTTTGAGACTTGCTTTTGATCGGGTGGTCCAGTTTGATGCTATTGCAGAAGACCGAGCCGTGAATGGTGGTCCCGGTGATGGTGTTTTACAGACACCCATATCGGGAAATGATGAAGGTGAGGACAGGAATAATAACGGTACACTGGATTTTGAAGCCAATATCCAACCCTTTGAAATTGGTTTGGTTAGTGCCAATGGAAGTATGACGCTTGAAAATATTGGTCGTGTTCTCCAGACAAGCGATGCCGATACCATCGACATCGAATTGACTGGTAATGATGCGAAGCGTCTGGAAGCAACCCTGGGGTACACCGGATTACAGCTTAATGTGAATGAATGGGCGTTTGTTGATACCGATTACAATCCCAATATTCCCAGCGATCTTGCAGTCAGTGTCATCCCCGATTCGGTTAATTTTGTCGCCGATTCAGCAAGCTATGATCTGTCAAAAAATATATTAAGCATATATTTTCCAAATCTGTTGGCCGCTGGGCGGACGATTACACTGACGAGTCCCGCCCCGGTTTACACCAAATTTCACCTGCACTCCAATGCAGGCAGTTATACCCTGAATGGCGTTGAGGGAAATCCCTCGCCCGTGGCTGGATTCGGCAATGCAGCCTTCAAATTCAAACTGCCGATTCCTGATCAGGCTGGTGCTGAAGCGCTGCTGGACGGCTCTCCTGTGACGCTGTCCATTAATTCATTCGCGCTTTACGATAATTTGAATAACGGCAATGTTGATTTTGCCGATGTCCCTGTGCGTATCACATCGTCAGTATCAGGAAATGAGCAGCCACCTGTGCTGATCACCTCCACTTACGATTTCGATAGCCATACTCTGACCCTTACCTGGGATTTGACTTTGGGTGTTGGATTCTATCAGGGAGTGTCTCTAAATACACTTGAAAATGCAACTGATCAAGTACTGAGCGGTTTCGGGCTTTATGATACAGTCGCTGATTCTTCCGTCGCTCTGGGTGAGGGGAAGGTCTATTATTCTGGCAGTAAAAAGAATACTTATGTCGAATTGGCTGAAAGCGATGCCATTGCACTGGAAACCCATCCAAATGTGAATTCCCTCGTGACCTATGTGGATGCCTCCGTATTTAACGCCTTTCTGTTTCTGAATGGGAATTCAGCCAGTGGGCTAGCTGAGGCCATCCCTTGCGATATTATCGCTGATACAACGGCCCCTGAGATTGCCAGCGCCAAATTCAACGTTTTCACCAAGACTCTGGAGCTGGAGGTGGATGAACCTGTAAGCTATTCAGCTATAGCGACTTCTTCCTTCAATCTGGCTGGTGTAAGCATTGCTGGAAGCGTTTTGAATGAGGCTGTAGACTTGTATGCCTCAAATATTGCCATTGAGGTGAATGATGCGACTTTTGACGCTCTAACAGCCTTACCAGACAGTATATTTATTGCACCTGATTTGATTTCAGCTGCTTCAGCACTCACAAATATAAGTGGTCTCCAATCAGCCACAGATACACTCAGAACATCCATTGGCCGTACCTTTTATCTGCGGAGCTTTGAAGCTTTTGCTCCAGCTCCTGCTTTAAGATTCGGTGCCTTGAAGCTGATTGGAAATCATGCAGATATCTATGTTGATGATGAAATGTGGGCCGATGGCAAGATCAACGAGGCAAATCTCCTTGAACTCCAGACTGCCTTTGAGTCTTCAACACCAGTAGACAGCACCAAGGGTATCAAAGAAATTGTTGATGCCTATTATGGTGGCATCCTGGATACCGATGGAAATGGCAAGCTGATCATATTTCTCGCTGATTTATTGGATGAGTATGATCTGGGTCGAAATGATACCCAGGATAGCTTTTTTGAAAATGGCTTCACCACACTTGCCGATACCACTGATGGACAATATTCAAATCAATGCGATCTGATTTATCTGGATGTGGACCCACAAATTATTGGTGTGGCACCCTATACTAAATGGGATGAGAGTATGCTCAATGCACTCACCTATCAGTATACACTTCTCTCAGCCATGTCCCAGCGGCCTGATCAGGAACGTTGGATTAATTATGGTATTGCCCTGAAGATGCAGGAACAGACCGTGGGTAATATCAAATTCTTTGGTGATGGGGTAACCACGGTTGCAACTGCCAGTAATGAGTTAACCTATATTGCAGAGAGTTTATTAAAATCACGATATGATTTATTCAATGTTTATAACTACTTCACTTACCTAACCGAGAAATACAGCGTGAGTGGTGACTCTCTGGCCATTCTTCGAGAGATTGCCCAGTCCGAACTTATGGGTATTGAAACGGTTGATGAAGCGCTATCAAACCTGAATATTACTGCAAGTGCAGCCAATACTTTTCAGAATTATGCCGTCGCCTGTTTCCTCGATCTGACCCAATATCATGCTGACCCTGATCCAACGAAAGTGGATAGTGCCAGATATGGGGGGCTTTATAATTTTGCCGCTCTAAAGTTGAACGGTGCTCCAGGTGGGAAGAACGCTGGAAACTTGTCCTGGAACAAGGCAGGTGGGGCTGGAGCTCCATTCGCTAAAAATGCAATTCAACCATGGTCATTCAACTTCTATGTGGCCCGGGCCTATTTTCTGAACATTGATGGCGATTTTGTTATTGTGTCTCCAGATCTTAATGCTACGGATACGCTCGTTTTTGATGGCTATGATGGAATCAAATTCGAAGCGACTAAAATATTGTTGCACAGTGGGTACCTCGAAGCCATGACCCAGGATTTTGAAGTCGTTGATTTTGAACTGGATCCAGAGACCAGTCGCGGGAAATTACCCCTGACAACGGACCCCTATTTCCAATTCAGATCGACGGTCCCTGACACGGCCAAGGGAGTTCAACTCCTGGCGATAGTGGTTTCAAAAACCGACTATGCACAACCGCCAGTCACTTATGACTATGTGTTGACCAATGTGACGGCCAAACCAGAGTTTGGTGACTTTTATGCCGCTCAAAATCCGGTTTCAGAAAATTACCTTGATCTCTTTGTTGTCTCGGAGCGTCCCATATATGGACTCACCGGCGAAGAAAAGGCCACGGTTGCAGTCAACGGATTGCTCGATACGGTGAGTGTGGAACTATCTCTGCTTGATGCAAGTGATGGTCTGGTCTCGATATACTCTGGCAAGTACACCCTCCAGAAAACAGGAGATTACAGTTTAGTCTTCAGTGGACGTGACCAAAATGGCGTGACTCTTGATCCGGTAACCAGGAATATTGCAGTAGGTCTGGCCAAACCGACCAGCCCTCTGTCCATGATGTTACCCGATGGACTCGGTCAATTCAATTTACCGGTCGGCGCGGTTACTCGCTCTCGTTATGTGGTTGCAGGTTCCTATACTGAAAGTATGAGCACTCGCCTGCTGGCTGACAATGGCTTGCCAACAGGAATACAGGCAGTTTCGGATATTATTTATATTGGTCACGATCAGATTCAGCTCAATCGTGAAGCCTCCCTCCAGTTTTCAATCAGCTCTGAATGGGTGAATGGGAATGAAAAGCTGGGTGTCTATAGTATGAGGGATGGTGAGTGGCGTTATATCGGAGGTGTTGTCGATGATGACGCCATGGTAATCCGGGCACAGGCAGGCAGCCTGGGCCGCTTTGTGATTGCTGCTGGCGACCATCCGGACCTTTCCACAATTTTACCCACCGTTTTTGCCCTGGAGCAAAATTATCCCAATCCATTCAACCCGAGCACGACGATCTCCTTTGCTGTACCTCGAGATATGAAGGTTGATATCAGGGTGTTTAATATGTTGGGTCAGGAGATTGCCACACTTGCTGATGGTTTTTACGCAGCAGGGCGTCATGAAGTTCAATGGAATGCTCGTGATGCAAGTCAAGTCCGTGTCGCTTCTGGCGTGTATTTTTACGCTGTGGAAAGTGCGGACACTCGATTGGTTAAAAAAATGGTATTGTTGAAATAAGGTGGATAAGATGATGAAAACAAAAATACTATTAGCCAGTGTACTTGTCGCACTTGTAATGAGCTGCTCCACTGAATTTAGCGATGACGAATTCCTTACCGGGCCCCCTGAATCATTTGATGATCTCATGGCCCAGGGATGGTCAGCCTTTGAAACCGGGAACTATGGCATTGCCGTTGAAACCTTTTCAGCAGCAGCTGAAAGAAAAGCAACGCTCCCTGAGGTGTATCTGGGTTTAGGTTGGAGTAATATCCGTGATCTGAATCTTGAGAACGGGAGAATCTATCTAGGTTCTGCCATCTCATTCGCCTTCCTGGATGCTGTGAATGGACCTCAGATTATCCTGGATTCAAAATGTGGCTTGGCTGGTATTGCTCTGGCTGAGGGCAACTATGACATGGCTATTGATTATGCGGATCAGGTTCTCAGTGCTTCACCAGCCTATGAGTTCAATCACGATAGCAGCGTCAATCCCGAAGCTCTGAAAAGAATTCGCATGACCGCTGAATATTATCGGGGAGACTACGCCAACGCCTTTCAGGAAGTTCTTGATTTAGGTTTGACCATGGACAATGTCATACGGGAGACCCCGTCGCATGGCAGCATTGCCAGTCTGGCTGTGGTTGATGCTGGTTTCATACCGGTTGCAGGTGATACACTGAAAGTGCCCTGGTTAAAAATAAATGCACCTTCCCATGGTTTGGAAGTAGATGATTTTTATGTTGTATCTGGAATCAGCGATGGTGGAAATCCTTCCTTAACTGCTCTGGTTGCAAAAATTGCCAAGCAGGGTGGCTGGAAAGTGAAATATTTATTGGCAGGTGGAGATATTCTGGTCACTGCCCTCAGCGCGTCTGAGGCTGCATTGGTTAGCTCAATAAATATTTCCAGTGCCATGTATATGGAAGGGACGGGTTTAGTAACCCGCCTTGATGATTCATCCCTAACTGGTATTGCACAAATCAGTGTTTATTCTGGTCGACAATTAGTGTACATTAACACCGTGACGGCATTAACTGATGATGGAGCCATATACTCCATCACTGATATCGATGAGGGTGGAACACAATTTAAAGTATTTGGTAACCCAGTATTTTCGAATGGTCAGCGAGTGAGTGTTGACTATTATCATACTGATGATTTTGGACTCTTTTTGACAGAATTGATAGATCTAGTTAGTACAATAGAATAAATAAAACCAGACAATAATCCTAAAGGAGGATAATGTATGACAAAGAAGCTACTCGCAATTAGCCTGGCCCTGATGCTTTTGGTGCCCATGGCATTTGCAAAAATCGAGAAGAGCAAAACCGTAAGCACTGGTAACAGTGTTCAGGTTTTGATGCCTGGTTCCGGACAACAGGTTCCAGCAAACGTGTTCAAGAGCATCATGAGCGCGAGGGAAGGTGACGGCGAATTCACCAGAGTTAAAACTCTAAATAATGCCGCCACTCCTGCAGCCGGATCAACTAGAGATGATCTGCTCTGGACCTTAAAGCATGTTGATGACAATGCAGAGTACTATCTGGGCTCAGGAGCCGCTGAAGATACTTTTGCTGTTGTTTTCACACCTGCAGCTCCAGCAGTCGTTACACAAGTTTACCAGCAATGGTATACTGCTGGTAACGTGAATGCTTTTGGTGCTGATTATAGTGCCGCTGCTGCTGCTCTAAGTCCTAATGGTCGTTCTGACGCAATCGCTGCTGGCGATTTTGATGGAACCCCCATCGGTGAAATCCGAACCACGATTACCCCCAATACTATTGATGCATATACCGCAGATTGGTCCTATCAATTGGACATTGGTGGTACATTTGTTGTTGGAGATTCTACTGATCTTTCCAACGTTCCACCCTTTGTCATTGCATGGGTAAAAGGTGGAGAAGATCCCAAACCCCTCGCCAACTCAACAGCAGATGTAGGCGGTGTTAGCTACACATGGTTCGGTGGTCCCTGGACAGTGAATGATGCTGGCGTTAACGAATGGCGTCGCTACAGTAGCCAGATTGATCTTTCCATGCTGGTCAAAGTTACCTATCCCTGGGGTGCTCCAATTGCTGTAAATACTCTGGAACAACATAACAATACCTATGATACTGATGGTCCTTTCACCATTCTGGCTGATCTTTTTGATGATGTACAGGATGGTACAGCCATTGGTGCAGGGGACAATATTGTTTTCCATTGGACTGTCGGTGGCGTGGAAACCACTGGTTCCTTGACAGCTGATGAAGTAGGCGCTGATGGCAACGGTTGGTATACTTATGATATTTCAGGAACTTTTGAACCTGGTGACGTCATTGAATACTGGGTTACGGCCACAGATAATGATGGTCTCGCATCAGAATCAATTCACCTGGATTTCATGATTACTGAACCGGGTAACCCAGATGCTGACCTCCTTATTGTATATGATGGTAGTGATGAGAGTCAATTAGCCAACACCTTTTATGAGAATGTTGCTGATAACCTCGGAATCGTCTATGAATACTGGAATGTAACTGACCAAAAAGGTATAGATGCCTCTGTTGTCAATGCTGGTTGGTCAAACATTGTTGTGTACGGGTGGGGAACCACCGTTGTGCCAGCCATCGCCGGTGAAGAAGTGAATGGTTTTGATACTTTCCTGGATAATGGTGGTAGTTTAATCCTCGCCGATCAGGATTGGTATTTTGGCCACGGTCTGCCAGCTGAGATTACCTTTGCTGCTGGTGATTTTGCCTATGATTATTTTGGTATTGGATCTGGTACCAACGATCCTGCTGATGCAGACGGTGTTTGTACTTCAGATACCACATACTATGGTTATGGTGTAACGGCTATGGATAGTGAATTTTCCGCCAACCCAATGCTTATCAACCATACGATTTATGGGACACTGAACTGGGCTGACCCCGTTGTGCCTGCCAGCGCAGATGTAATATTTGCTGGTGGAGATGGTTTGAGCTATGGTGTTGCCTACGACAATGGAACATTTAAAACTGCTTATTTTGGTTTCATGCCTGATGCAGCTGTTGATACCCTGGCTGATGGTACTTTGACCTCAGATCAGTTTGACACTTTCTTTGAAGGTGCCTTGAGCTGGATGGGTGTCAGTTCACCTGCAGCCATCACTCATGTAGAAGGTCCTACAGGAACGGTTCTTGCCGGTCCTTATGACGTCTCTGCAACGATTGAGGATGCTGACGGCGATGCAGTCACAGCCAACATTCTTTTCAGCGCTGATGGCTCAGAATGGACTCAGATTGCAATGACAGCTGATGGCTCTCTGTTCTCTGGACAGATTCCTGACGTTTCTGAAGCCGGTACCTACTACTGGGGCATTGAAGCCACATCAGATGGTGACGTAAGCATGTACCCACCAGCCAACCAAGAAGCCATGATGTTCGAACGTTTTGTTCCAGAATATCCTGCACTGGTTGTCTTTAACGGACTGCCAACTTCAGGTTATCCTGCTGACTACTACTTTGGCTATGCGGACATGGATTATGATGTATGGGGTAAAGAACTGAGTGCTGAATTAGCCTCTGCCTATACCACCATCATCGAAATTGCTACTGATGGTCCTGCATTCGACAATAGTGCGGTTATCACTGCCTGGTTGACCGAAGGCGAGAAGAACTACATGCTGGCTGGTGACGAATGGTTTGGTGCTCTGAGCAACTGGACTGATATGGATTTTGCTGCTGGTTCATTCGAATACGATGTATTGGGTGTATCTCACAGCTACAATGATATCAATGCCAGCTCAAGCGGTGCTACTGCTATCGAAGCTGTTGATGGAAGCATCGTTTCTGGTGCTCTCTACACAGCTCACATGGCAGCCAGTGATACACTGATGTATGATCCTTATTATGAAATTGGAGTTTCTAACTGGTTAGACGGATTTGTACCCGTTGATGCTGCCAGCGTGAACATGACGACTTTTGGTGATTCACCCGTTGCTATCGGTTTGAATCGTGTTGTTAACGATGATAAAGTTGTATTCTTCGGTTTCGATCCACTGAGTATCAATGCAACACCATACACATGGTGGGGTTACTCAGCAGAAGCACCTCAGGTTGCTGCAGTGACTGCTTTCTTTGGTGTCACTTCTGTTGATGATCTTGCAAGTCTACCAACTGAGTTCAGTCTTGCTCAGAACTATCCCAACCCCTTCAACCCAAGTACAACGATCTCCTTTGAAGTTCCAACTTCAAGTGATGTTGTCATCTCTGTATATAACATGCTGGGACAGAAAGTTGTTGACCTGGTCAATAACAGCTATGCTCCTGGTGTATATAACGTACAGTGGAATGGTGTGAATGCGGATGGCAAACCTGTTGGTTCAGGTCTGTATATTTACCAGATGAATGCTGGCAAATACTCAGCAACCAGCAAGATGCTCTATCTAAAATAATACTTATTTTAGAGACACGTTTAACGAGAGGCCGCCATATTCTGGCGGCCTCTTTTGTTTTAAAGAAATTATTACTACGGTTTGGCGGAACCCCGCCAAGCGGGGAGGAGTGTTACGACGAAGCAATCTCACAATTCACGCTTGCTGGATAAGCTTGAGATCGCCACGCTATGCTCGCGAAGACCGTGATGGAAATTGTCATTATGTCTTTTTTTTTACGATATGTAAAAGGTCAATATACAGAAAAAAATAATTGATCCCGTGGAGAAGAATAACTACATGAAACCCTATGCAGCCTCTTAAAAAATTAATATTTATCATCGTATCAATACTGCTAGCCATGCCGGTGTTTGGCGGTATCAGTGGAACCATAAGTGGTCATGTGGTTGACGGGAGCACCAAAGACCCCTTAGTGGGGGTTCAGGTCATTATTGATGGCAGCGACAGGGGCGCGGTTTGTGATGCATCAGGTACTTTTATTCTGGTGAATGTTCCACCGGGACACTACGATCTACGTTTTGAAATGATTGGCTATTCTAAGCAGATTGTGACGGGTGTACCAGTCATCATCGATTTGCAGACTCAAATAAAGGTCGAACTGGAAGCAGCCACCCTTTCAGGTGAAACCGTAATCGTTGAGTCTCAAACCAAGGATCTCACCCGACAGATTACCTCGACAACCCGTTTTATTTCCCCCCAACAACTGGATAATCTCCCCGTTCAGAATTATCAGGAATTGGTGGAGGCCCAACCCGGTGTAGCCGCCGGACATGTTCGCGGGGGTCGTAAAAGCGAACTGGTTTATCTGGTAGACGGCATGCCCATCCAGAATATTGTGGATGGTAAAATTGGAACTGAATTGCCTAATACATCCATCATCGATATTTCAGTCCAGACCGGTGGTTTTACCGCAGAGTACGGCAATGCCATGTCAGGGGTCGTAAATATTTTAACCAAGGAAGGGCAGGATAAGTTCTTTCTCAAGGCACAGGCACATCTTCTGGACTATTCTCAGGATCCCAGACCCTTTCATCCTGAGGGACACGCCTACGAATACAAATATGATTTAGCCGTGGGTGGACCCATTTTATCTTCAGGAGCTTCCTATTTTCTCTCAGGGGATGTCCATGTCCCCAGCAGCCGATTGCTTCAAGAACAGTTTGGTGTGAGAAAGATGGGTATTCTGGATCCGGATTCGACAGTGAATTTCAATATTTCAGGGAAACTGAGCACCTACTTTTTAAACCAGACCCTCAAGCTTACCC
>JAIPGJ010000089.1 GCA_021736185.1 Fidelibacterota bacterium
AAAAACAACTTCATTGCGATGTTGTTCGCTAACGTCCACAGGATCCTGGAGATGCCATTGAATCAGGGTGGAAAGTTTTCCAAAAAGGGGTTCGCCAGGCGGATCGCCAATATCCACACCGGTATAATCCACCAGCTCAAGATCATAGAGCGAGTTGTCTGAATGGTATCCTGGGTCATAGCGCACCACCATATAGAACATGATCCGGGCGATATCGCCCTTGACGGCGTCCCGAGGTTCCCAGCTATCTGAATCATAGTAGCATTCAGTGGCTTCCACATGGGCTGTGCCCCCATTATCAAAATCAAGATTATTTCTACTGGAATTCACGCTTTCATCGGCGGCCCGGAGGTGGTGGATATCGGTATAGGCCGTATCAATTTCAACAGGAAATCCGTGAGACTTGGACCATACATGCTCCCGGTTCCACAGATTGTTCTCAGTATCTGAACTCTCACCACTATTGGCCGTTTTGGGCTGTGATCGTCCGGTGTAGAGTAAAATCACATTATCAGGATTGTCGGGATCCTCTTCAGTGTCCTTAAGGATGTCCCAGACATCAGTTGAAGTGGAGGTATAGGGATATCTAATATGATCGCTGACGATGCCATGGAGCGCTGCCTTGAGTTCAGAACCGGACAAATCCTGGGCAGCATCATAATAACCTGCCGGGATCTGTGAAAAGAGCAGGGTTGGCAGCAGCATGCTCAGTAAGGCTAGAGCAAGATTATTTCGATGAAAGCTGGTTTTAAACATGGCTGAGAACCCTTCTTTTTTCAGACCAGTCGGTTAACTGAGGTCTGAATCAATCATTGCTGCAATATAATCATAAAGCAGACCATTGCCCGCTTCCTATCCATCATCACCCGCTTGTTGCAGGTCTATCTGAGCAAGGTGACCCGTTGAAACAGAGTGGCCTCAGGAGTACTCAATCGTACGAGGTAAATTCCTGAAGGCAGCAGCTCACCCAGTTGGGATTTGCCATCCCAGGTCAGTAAATACGATCCAGCCGAAAAAGCTGTATTCACTGGTGTGGCCAGGAGTTCTCCGCGGAGGTCAAAAACCTGAATCTTTAGATGCTCAGCCGCTTCAGCCAATTGAAAACTCAAGGTCACTTCAGGATTGAAGGGATTGGGATAGGCTGGCTTTAGGCTCAGATGGCCTGGATGGTTGATCAATTCTTTGTCAATGGCGACTGGATCGTAGGCAGTGACACTGAGGTCATCGATAATGAGATGCCCTGCCTGATTGTCATTCAAAATACGCATTCTCACCGAGCTGGAGCTATCATTCACCTCAGCGGTAAAGAGGGTGTAATTCTCACCCACGTTATAACTTTGGGTGGTGACTAATTCGAAAGGCGCTCCATTCACGGATTTTTCCAATTGAAATTCATCCGTAGCGGCGCCATTGCGTTGATAATAGTAAAAGGAAATGGTTCCCAGCGTATTCACGGCTGGCGTGGTAATATACGCCCCTTGCGTTTCATCATTAATGGCAATGGTATAGTTCCCGTTATAGGGAGGATCGCCTAGAGTATAGTTACCAGCCTGGTAAACATTCCATGTGCCGCTGGATAGCACGATATCTCCTTCAAAATAAGTACTGCCACTGCCTATCCAGGATTCAAAGCCCTCTACAAAATGGGTGACGGTGCTGTCTCCCCCACCTGGTGTGCTCACCGTAAGGGTAGCTCTGGAAGATTCCCCATCCCCATTAAAAGCTGAAACTGCAAAGCCATAGGTGGTGGCCGCTTGAAGTTGATCAACAGCATGCTCAATCTGATTTGCTCCCAGGGTAGCCACTCTTTCGTCATCCTGGTAAATGTAAAAGCCAGTTTCATTATCGGAGTTATCCACCCATGAAAGGGTCAGGGTTGTTTCGCTAATCTGGTCTGCCACCAAATCACCAGGCGCATTAGGCAAAACTGGCGGATCACCCCAGATTAAATCAGCATACTCGGGATGATCCACAAAGGGATTGCGGTTGAATTGGACAAAATAATAAATGTCATTATTTCTATCGATTTCTTTCTGGCTTACAGGGTCTTCCGCAGCCCATTCCATCATCATATCCTGAGCCCAGGGTTCCAGTTGAGCACCATCGGCCATATCACTACCGGGCCAATTACTGTCTTCCCCCAGATAGCGGGTGGACATATAGAAATAGATTCTGGCGAAGTCACCTTTATAGGCATCGATAGGTTCAAATACCGTTCCTGAATATCCTGGGTAGGAATTAGGTCCCTTCTTGCTCCCATTTTGGGAAATCCATGTGTAATTCAAGTCATCTACTTCCGCATATGGATAATTGCCACGCTGACCATTCACATAGCCATCTGAGGGTACCACGTGGAAGATGTCGGTGTTCATTGGAGCTACATCGTTGAACCAACTTTTGGGCCAGGAGTGCTCCCGGTTATAGCAGTCCCCTTCTCCTCCGTAATTACCACATTGATCTGTGATAAATGTGAATTCATAGGGCGGCGTGCCATCAGGAATATCAGAATACATGTCCCAGACCTTGCCATTGGGTTTCACATCGGTGGTCTGGTAATGGGTCCAGAGGGACGTATAGCTTACCACGTTGTGGTCATCGATAATATCATGGAGTGCGGCCTGGAGGGGTTCTCCGTATAATCCGGTGGCGTTATTATAATATCCATCAGGTATTTGAGCCCAGAGGGTGGTGAGGGTGAGAAAAAAGATTGGGAATAATTGTTTCATGAATCGTCCTATGATTTGGACGGCCAAGGTAATCTGGGAAGCAGCTATTGGAAGTGCGATTTGTCAATTGGTTTTTGAGTTGATGGGTTTGATGGGTTTGGTGGGTTTGGTGGGTTGATGGGTTTGGTGGGTTTGGTGGGTTGATGGGGTTTATGGGGTTAATGTGGACTTCATCTTCGCGGAATTTCGTCAAGCGGGGAGCAGAGGGTGGCGATCTCCTGCTTTCAAACTTGGAGAGATAAATCTTGGTGTCTCTGTTTACTAGATCTTCGGAGATTTCACCACCCCAAAGTGCATCATTTGGTTTAGGCTCCGAGTATCTCGTTAAGCCCTTCTATCACGGAAACGATTTCTTCAGGACGAACAACCCCCAGTTTTTTTCCTATTCTTTTAGTGGAGAGTGTTCTGATTTGACTGATTTTCACCCAGGACTGCTTGGGAAGTTCAGATGACTCAAGTTCCAGCGTAAGAGGAAAACCTGCGGAGGGGGTTTGGCTGGTTAGAGCGACCCCGATGACCGTACCAGATCTTTGATTAAAAACATTTTCACTGAGAATCAGAACGGGACGTTTTCCCGCTTGTTCGTTGCCAATGGTAGGCTGCAGATCAGCCCACCGAACTTCACCCCTTAATATTCTGGCCAAGATTCCAACTCCTCACTCAAACCTTCATCTGCCATTGATTGCTCGAATTCTGGATCAAGTTTTGAACATTCTGCAGCCAGTCTAGTCCCATGAATTTTCATGAGCTTTTCTGCAACCGCAGTCTGAATAGCTCTGCTACGACTGGGAAATTTCTTTTCGACAACCAACCTATCCAATTCATCTACAAGGGTTGAATCGATGGTTATAGCAATTTTTGTTGCACCCATATTTCACCTCCAGTATGATTATATGTCATACCCGAACAAAATACAAGGATGAATTTGTGAGTCTACCTGGGATTATCTGAACAGGGTGACTCTCCGGATTTGGGCCATAGATCTGGTGCCGAGGCGAATCACATGGATCCCGGAGGATGTTGCATTGCCCTGCGTGTCAGCTCCATATTGGCTTCTGACAGGTGTTTAAATGAGAAGGTCTATGTCAAGCTCCAGAGCACGGGCAATGAGTCTCAGGGTCTCAATGGTAGGATTTCGTTTCCCGGTTTCAATTTGGGATAAATAAGCCCCGCTCATCTCAATCCGTTTCGCAAGCTCGTTTATTTTGATCTTTTTATATTCTCGCCAGGCACGAATTGGATGAACCCCATCAATAATGGCAAAAGTCACCTCTCCAGGTACAGCAGATTCCTGTGAAGCAAAGCTGGTTTCAATATCTTTGATGTCCTCTGCATCTTCGATTAATTCCTGAAATTTCAGGAATTCTTCATAGGGAATGACAGCCCACTCTGGTTTGCCGTTCCGCTCTATTATCTGGGCATTCATTTATATACCTCTCCCCTGGATTTTATTTTAATCACATGAATCAAGAGCTCATTATTATTTATGGTGTAGATCACGCGCCAATCTCCAACCCGGAGCCGATAGCCTGGGTGATCGGATAATTTTTTAACATTTCGCATGGTCTGCGGATTCATTGCCAATTCCTTAATTTTCGCACCAATCGTCCTGGCAGTATTATTCGGCATCCTTCTTAAGGTCTTATCAGCATCCTTGCTAAATGTTATCGAATACATGGATAAATATTAGCACATAGCTATTTGACATGCAAGGGTAAATTAGACTGAAATGATCTATTAAGGTTCTGCTCAGCCTCGAAAGAGACTGAGGGATGCCCACCGGACACATGTCTCGTGTCCTGTGCTACGCGGGACCAGGCATTTATTCAAACGGGGTGAATTAAAGTTATCTAAGGAGGGTCACCCGCTGGATTTGGACCACAGATCCGGTACTGAGGCGAACCATATAGATCCCTGAGGATACTGCATTGCCGTGACCATCATTCCCATTCCACATATACTCATGGGTACCCGTTTTATGGTAACCCGAGCTCAGCGTATGTATCAGGATGCCCTGTAAATCATAGATTTCCAGGGACAGATCCTCAACCTCTTGCTCCAGGGTGAAGGAGAGATTGACTTCTGGGTTGAAAGGGTTGGGAAAGGCAGCATGGAGGGTGACATCAGAAGGTTTCAGATCGTGGTCTGCTTCCCGCACAGTGACTCCAATTTCGGAATGTCGGGTCACTCCCCCGCGGTAATCCACATCGGATAGACGGTAGCTATAGGTCTCTCCCACTTTCACCTGTTTATCGATGTAGGTGTAATTCGTTCGGGAGGATGTGGATCCTTGACCCAGGAGGTCAGGATTGCTGGTAAAGGAGGTAATTTCTTTCCATTGAGACACGTCATCCTGAGCCCCGTCGAAGGACGACGTGCGCAGGGTACGTTCAATGATAAAGCCCTGGTTTTCTATCTCTGAATCAGTGGTCCAGGAGAGCTTGACTTGACCCTTTGTAGAGCTGGCAAACCAGCTGGATAATTCGACGGGGAGGGATTGATCCACCCAATTTGAGTTATCTCCCCCATTTGTCTCCCCTGGAGTAGCTGAACTTGAGCTGACTTCAGTCCACTGGGAGTCATCCACGACACCCTCAACCGTATTATCGCTAAAGTATTTCACTTTTGCGGTACCAGGAGCGCTGATAGTTGCTACAGGGTGGGTCACAGCCATATCATGAACGATGACATCGGCAGCATCCCGAATGGCCGGACAATCATCTCCATCCGAGTTGGCAAAAGCACCTGCGGTCGATCCCCAGGCACCGGTATCAATTAGATAGGTGGAATTATCGATTCCCAGGATCACTGATTTATCACCAAAAGTTGTGTCCTCACCGCCAGCTGCTGTAATGGTTCCATCAACATCACCACTATTATAGATGACGATGATGGTCCCTCTGGCCACACTTTGCCAATCGCTGTGGGAGCTGAACTCTGCAATGGCATCCCAGATCCCATCATCATTGTCACCCAACTCCCAACCCCTCAGATCCAGGTTATCATCAACAACCAGTAGCTCCACCCACTCCTTGCCACCATCAGAGCCCTGGGACATCTCATTAATAATCACACTCTGAGCCTGGGCTGATTGATTGGTCCAGAGCATCGCCAATAGAACGATTTGAAATCGTTGCATAGTAATTCCTCCATAATTGATTCATTGAATTATCTGATGAATATCAGATTGTGTATAACCGACTGTAAGGGGGTGGTTGGCTGCCTATTGGGCTGTGGGTAAAATCGAATATTTATTATGGCTTGGCAAGCTATTTATTTAATATAATATTAATTATTTGGCACCTTTTACTTCTGACGATGCTTAATGACATCTGGCGCAAATCTTTGAATGCAACTCAAGAATTTATCAATTTATTATGTTTATATGATATTCCATTCACATATCATTATGTTTTTAATCATATAACACAGCTTTTTCTTGTAAGTAGCAATTTATATTTTGTCTATTTCACTAGACATTTTTGAAGAAATTGTGTTAATTGAACTTTACATTATTCAAAATCGCATCTGCTAACCAGGAATTCGGAGATTGCCGCGCCCTTCGATACGCCCTTCCGGCTTCGATTTCAGCTACCAGCCACCGCTCAACAGGAGCTACGGCCAGGCAGGCGGGATGACGGGCTACCTGTGGCATCTCATTGTCCGGGTTTATTGACCTAAGGATATAAGATGACGTTAACCTTGCGAAGGTTTGGAACCTTCGCAAGGTTAGCTGAGAGTGAAATTCGCGGAAGTAGCAGTTTTAGTTGACAAAACCTGTTTTCAATGAGCGCAGCGAATCAAACAGGTTTCAGGGCTTCCTGGATAGATCGAAACCAACTTAGTCCTCCCGATGGTCGTCCGGAAATTGGTTGAGCTGCCAAAACCTGTTTTCAGTGAGCGTAGCGAATCAAACAGGTTTCAGGGCTTCGAGGTAGATCGAAACCAATTTAGTCGTCGTTGCACTCCTCCGGAAATTGGTTGAGGTTATCATGCACTCCTGCAAATTGATGTTCGCTTGCGCTCCATCTTACTTCGTTTCGCGGTTTGTTATTAGGATCCTGAGAAACTCACCTTATCAAATACCATGGTGGGGGTTCTGAAGGAGGAGTAGATCCAGGGATGATTAGCACTTAAACAGGCTAACTTTTATCCAATTGCATAAAATATGACAGCAGGGTGATGAGCGTTTTTGCATCTTTTATTTGACCCTGATTCAGCATTTCTCTTACTTCATCATTTTTGAATACTTTTACCTCGATGACTTCATCATCATCCAGATTGTTCTGGGTTTTGACTAAATCCTCGGCAATAAAGGCATGGATCAATTCAGAACTGTAATGGGGGGATGAGTAAGCCGAGACAATGGGTTTCCAGCTTTTGGCCTGATAGCCAATTTCTTCTTCCAATTCACGCTGGGCACAGTGGAGCGGGTCCTCCCCTACATCGATGGTTCCAGCCGGGATTTCCCAGAGATGCGTTTGAGCCCCGTAGCGGTACTGTTTTACAAGGATAAGTCGATCCGAATCCAGGACCGGTAACATCACGCTAATCCCGGGATGTTGGATCAACGCCCGGTCCAGCTGCTTCCCATTCACCCAGATCACCTGATCTTCAAAAAGGTCAAAGCAATAACCCTTGTAAATATTTTTCCGCTTTAAAAGTTTCATCACTTTGACCCCTCTATCATGAATAAATACTAGCGAACTAGCATTCAAAAATATCTGAAGCGTTTAATGCATGTATACTTGCCAGACCATGTGGATGATCATTGGATCAAGGGGCTCATTATCTGCTTCCGCGGTTTTGAAGGTGGCCACCAGTTTAAAGAGTGAGTCCTTCCAGTGTTCTGGATTGGGTGAATAGGTGGCTGCCAGCAGGATATTTCCAATACCATCTTTGTCAACATCAGTATTCACATCCCAGTTCTGATAGCCAGCACCCAACTCAATTTTTTCTGATAACATGTAGAAACCACCCAGACCCCAACCCAGGGAAACCTCATCTTCAACAGTGGCATGATTCACCACCCTGGCAAAATCAAACTTAGACCTGAATTTGCCCTTGGTGTAATCAGCGGGCCTGAAATAGAAAAATCCAGTGGCAGACGATACGTTGATGCGGTCCTCATTGGGTAAACCATAGTGCAAGCCAACATTCATGGCAGACCCTATCTTGGTTGAAATGGCAAAGTCCAACTGCGGGATGGCACCCGTATCTTCATTGGAGTGACTGGATTTTGTCCCGTATGGCAGGAGGTTGAGAGAATTGTTACCATTTTGCGCCATGATTTGATAATGGAAACGACTAACTTTTCCAATAACCGCCATTCCGAAAGTCCGATAATCTGAACGCCCTACGGCTGAAGCCCAGTTTCTGCCAACAATTGATCGCTCGGCAAAATCTATGGCAGTATGGGAGGTATTGCCACCAGCCTGACTACCAGGACCCACAAAGCGGCCCATACGCAGGGTCAAATTATCGCTAAACTCGTAATCAATTTGCGCATCGACTATATAGGATGAGACCGCATCATACTGCACAAATGCTGTAACTTGACCTTTGGTCATTTTACCTCTCAGGCGAGCCCTGCGGATACCATTGCCAAGCTGAGTGGTGGTTTTATCCAGTATCATACCGGATGAATCTGCACTCATGATATAATGATCATAGGTGGTGTAACTGGCCCAGGATTGGATGGTGAACTGGAAGGCGGGCTGGGCTGCGAGTGTCCCCACCAAACCCAGACTCAAACAGATGACACTAATCAGTGTGCTTACTTTTTTCATTAAACCAGGTCCTTTGCTCGCTTGAGTTCATGTTTCCAGACGAATATCATCATGCCGGCTGCCATAAGCGCTCCGAAAATCCAAAAATAGAAGGCAGCATCCCAACTGTAATTATCGATAAGATAACCGGTTCCAACTCCAGTAAGACTGGCACCGGCATAACCCATGGCATCAATGAATCCGGTGACCGAAGAAGCGGCTTTACGCGATCCCAGATCGGCAGGTAAGGCGGCAACAATCAGGATATGAGGACCAAATGTGAAAAAGCCAATAAACAACAGGATGATCAGGCTGATGATCCAATTATCAACCGGCACGATCCGATACAGGTAACAAAAAACGGCCAAGGCAATCAGCATGGCAAAAGCCACCGGGGCTCGTCGATTCTGGAACAGTTTATCGGATGCCCAACCGGCCAGAATAGCGCCCAGACCACCGGCGACTGGAAAAGCGATTGCTTTGTAGGCGGCCATGGAGATGGTTGCTCCCTGTTCTTCAAACATATAGGTCGGAGCCCAGCTCATGAAACCATAGCGGACAATATTCAGTCCGAACAAGCCAAAGGCCGCCAACCAGATATAGGGATTGCTGAGGGTGATTTTCAGTGTTTCGCGAAATCCAATATGTTCGTCGGTCTGAATCTCGGTCCGGTCGATGCCCTTTTCCTGTTCTTCCACGGAGGGCAAGCCGATTTCTTCGGGTGCATTCCGGGCTCTCAGATACCAATGAATGGCAATCGCAGCCATAATCAGCGCAGGTATCCAGAAAGTGGCACGCCAGTTAAAATACTTGATGATGGTGCCGGCCAGCAACCAGGACAGCGCTCCACCAATGATATAACTGGTTCCGAGTCGTCCCGAAATTTTTCCCCGACTACTCCTGGGAAACCAATTTGCCATGGCTTTGACAGTCGGACCCCAGCCCATTGACTGGAAATACCCGTTAAGACCCCAGATCACCACCATGAGACCAATAATACCACCGGTGAGTCCCATAAAGATATTCAATATGGCTGATGTGAGCAGCCCAACCGTGATGATTAACCGGGAATTAAGTTTATCGCCCAACTGACCATTGATAAACTGGCCGATGGCATACATGGCAAATAAGGCGCTTAAAATAACCCCCAGGTTGGTTTTCGATAAATCGAATTCCTGGGCAATCTCTGGCATGGCCACCGATATGTTCACCCGTCCCAGATAGAAGGCGGCATAGGTTATCCACATCATCCAGAACATTTTCTTCTGCCATTTTACTAATTGAGTTTGCTTGCCGACATCCATAATATTTCTCCTTGTTGAGATTGACGACCCCATCGGGTTGTTACCGATTTAAGCAACCACGGCTACCTAAAAACCATGGTGTGCTGGATCTTTTGCCAGATTGTCAAAATGAGTATCTTATTTTTTGAAACTAGAGTATGCTCAAATCCAAAAAATCAACGCTGATTCTTTACTCGTTCCTTGATTCCAGTTGACGATTGCGGGGGGAAATAGGGAATCACGATGACCCGTCCGCCCATATCGGCCATGACTTCCCGTGCCTCTTCAATCGCTTCCTGTGTATGGCTGGAACTTTCCATCAAAATATCGGGTCTGATATCTTTCACATTGGGCAGGGGTGAATAGGTTTCCTGGGCGACAACCACATCAACATATTTGATGGCTTTGGCCAGATCCAGGCGTTCTTCGAAGGATAGAATCGGTCTGGCTTTTTTTTCCATCACGGCTTCATCCGTTAAAATCCCCACAATCAATTTCCCGTCTGGACCGGCGATAGCTTTGGCATTTTCCATCATAACCAGATGACCTTTGTGGACGATATCCAATACATAGTACGAATAAACAATTTTCATCTCTTACCCTTTGCTAATGTTTTCAATCAGTTTCCAGGAATTCCGGTAGTCCTCAAAGGTATCAACGTCAATCCATGAGCGCCAAATCTCAAGGGCGGTAACCTGTTTTTGTTGTTCGATTAATTCCTGAATAAAATCGAGGAAAGAAGCCATTCTGATAGAGCTGGCACTGTGGAATGCAGTTTCAGGTTTTTTGGAATAAATATTTGTGTACAGATGCTCGAGCAGAGGGAGTATCGATTCTGACAATTTTGCCAGTCCGATAAATTCAGATGATACAGCTGTTTCTGATGAGCCTACACCAATAATCCGGGTGTCTTCAGAGCCTTCCACCAGGCTGGTCAGCTCAGGTTGGAGGGCATGGCCTTCCTTACTATCCTGGTAGCGTTTTTTCCATCCTCTATCCACTACCAGAATGGCATCTCCCCTGGATTCCATGAGTCGATCCAGTGTTTCTGTATCAAACAGGATATCCCCATACAGGATGATGGTATCTGTATCCAAATACTCCCGAGCCAGGAGTAAGGAGACTAAACTTCCGGTATCCTCGAAGGCGTCATTGTCAAAGTATTGAAGTCCGGGATAGTTGATCTGATGTTTTTTATAGCCGCGGACAACTGCGATTTGGTTGATGCCAGCATGTCTCAAGATTTCAAGTTGACGTTCCAGGATGGTTTTGCCCTTGATATCAAGCAGGGTTTTGGGGATATCATCTGTAAGGGGTGATAAACCCTCGTCTTTCCCGGCGGCCAGGATGACCGCTTTTAAAGGTTTCCTACCGGTGCCTGATTCTGACTGACGAATCTCTTCATCCAATTTTCTTCTGACCCATGCTGAGAAATTCAAGTGCTTAGCCTTGAGCCATTCCTCATGGGAGGATTCAATCTTGATCGTTTTGGCAATTTTAGTCATGTTTATA
>JAIPGJ010000006.1 GCA_021736185.1 Fidelibacterota bacterium
CAAGAATCGTTCAAACCGCTAAGTCCACTGGGGCTGTTATTGCGGGGCCGATTCCGCTGCCCACGAAGCGTTCTATCGTGACGGTATTGCGGTCCCCCCATGTGAATAAAAAATCACGTGAACAGTTCCAAACCAAGATTCATAAGCGTTTGGTCGATATACACAACTCGTCTGCCAAGACAGTTGATGCCTTGATGAAATTGGATTTACCCGCTGGTGTTGACATTGAGATTAAGGTGTAGCATGAGAGGTTTAATCGGACAAAAATTAGGAATGACTCAATTCTGGCGTGAAGATGGTCGGGTAATCCCCGTCACCGTCATTCAGGGTGGACCTTGTGTCATTACTCAGATCAAGACAGAAAAGCGCGACGGATATTCAGCCGTTCAGCTTGGCTATAAAGACAAAAAAGAATCTCGGGCTACCAAGCCTCAGATTGGACATTTCAAGAAAGCCAATACCTCACCCAAGTATTTTGTTCAAGAATTCCGCGATCTGGAAGTTGGGGACAAAAAAGAAGGTGATGCTGTAGACGTTGATATGTTTTCAGTCGGTGACCATGTCACGGTATCTGGTACCAGCAAGGGACGTGGATTCACGGGAGTGATGAAGCGACATAATTTTCATGGTGGTCATGCCTCTCATGGAAAATCCGATCAGCTGCGTGCCGGTGGTTCTATTGGAGCCAGTTCTGATCCAAGTCGTGTATGGCCAGGTACCAAGATGGCCGGACAGCATGGTAACACAAAAGCCAGTATTCGCAATCTGGAAGTGGTTGCTGTTGACGTTGAAAATCATATCGTCATGGTGAAAGGTGCTGTTCCCGGACCCAATAACGGTTTTGTTGAAGTGCTGGATCGGGGTTGATTATGAAATTAAAAGTTTATTCCCCAGAAGGTAAGGCAACTCAAAAAAACGTTGATGGATTGGATTCCGTCTTTGGAATCGAACCCAATGAGCATGTCGTCTATCTGGCAGTAAAAGCAGAATTGAATAACCTCCGCCAGGGTTCTGTCAAGACCAAAAGTCGTGCAGAAGTCAGTGGTGGTGGTAAAAAGCCATGGAAGCAGAAGGGTCGTGGAGGCGCTCGCGCCGGATCAACCCGTTCTCCTATTTTTGTGGGTGGTGGGCATACCTTTGCCATCTCTCCCAAAGTTTACAGCATGTCTCTACCAAAGAAGGTAAGACGTCTTGCTCGCCGGAGTGTGCTTTCTGACAAGGCCAAATCAGATTCTATATTTGTTGTGGATTCCTTTAGTTTTGATAAGCCAAGAACCAAAGATGTTCTGGCTCTGCTGGAAACACTGAATATTGCTGACAAAAAGCTCCTGATTTTGACTTCAAGCTTTGATGAAGGCTTGATGTTGAGTGGTCGCAACTTGAAGAATGTGGCCATTATTGAGACTTCTTTTGTTTCTGCCTATGATCTAATTGATAATGAAGCAATTCTCATGGATAAGGCATCCATTGAGATTCTTAACGCCCAGTTGGCAGACTAGGAGAGATGAATATGAGTCACGGTATTATTGTTGAACCCATTCTCTCTGAGAAAAGTGCAGCCTTGCAGGAGAGTCAACGCAAGTATGCCTTTAAGGTTTTAAAGTCAGCCAATAAAATTGATATCAAACGAGTGGTCGAAAGTCGTTTTGGCGTCAAGGTTGAAAAAGTTGCTACAATGAATATGAACGGAAAAGTCAAACGCTCAACCATGCGGAGTGGTGGTCACGTCATCAGAACAGAAGGTCCTCGTGCCTCCTGGAAGAAGGCTGTGGTTACTCTTAAAGCTGGCGAAGCCATTGATTTCTTCCGCGATGAGCAGGCGTAAGGTGGTTCAGAATGGCAGTTAAAACATATAAGCCAATTACCCCGGGACAACGTTTTAAAACAACGTCATCTTTTGAGGAAATTACAAGAACGGATCCTGAAAAAAGTCTGCTTGCTCCTTTAAAGAAAACCGGTGGTCGTAATAACAATGGTCGCATCACATCAAGACGTCGTGGTGGTGGTCATCGTCGGCATTACCGTATTATAGATTTTAAAAGAGATAAATATGATATTCCGGCTCGTGTAGATTCCGTTGAATATGACCCTAATCGCTCTGCAAATATTGCCTTATTGGTATATGCTGATGGTGAAAAGCGTTATATCCTCGCCCCACACAAGCTGGTTGTTGGTACACAGATCATCTCAAGCGAGACTGCTCCGATCAAAGTTGGGAATGCACTAACGCTTGAAAATATACCGGCTGGTTCTATTGTTCATAACATTGAGATGAAGCCTGGTAAAGGTGGTCAAATATCAAGATCTGCCGGTGCTGGCGCGCAGATAATGGCTAAAGAGGGTGATTATGTTACCCTAAAGCTACCTAGTGGTGAAATGCGTATGATCCATAAGCGTTGTCGCGCTACCCTGGGCGAAGTCGGAAACAAGGAGCATGAGAACATCTCCATTGGCAAGGCTGGTCGTTCCAGATGGATGGGTCGTCGTCCCAAAGTTCGTGGTGTTGCAATGAATCCTGTTGATCACCCAATGGGTGGTGGCGAAGGCCGCTCCTCTGGTGGTCGTCATCCTACCACGCCCTGGGGAAAGCCCACTAAGGGATTTAAGACGCGTAAAAAGAATAAAGCGTCTAACAAATACATTGTCGCTCGTCGCAAGAAGAAATAAGGTCTGATATATTATGCCAAGATCTATTAAAAAAGGACCCTACATTGAGCCAAAGCTTATGTTAAAAGCAGAGGTTGCTCAGGAGAGTAAAAAGCGCGTAGTGATCAAAACATGGTCGCGTCGCTCTATGATCGTTCCTGAATTCGTGGGTTTGACATTTGCTGTACATAACGGGAAGAAATTTATCCCCGTTTATGTTTCAGAAAATATGGTTGGACACAAACTGGGTGAATTTTCACCAACCCGTACCTATCGCGGTCATGGCGATAAAACGAGGAAGAGGTAAGATATGGAAGCTGTAGCTAAAGCCAGACATATCCATCAATCTGCTCGTAAGGTTCGTCTGGTGTTGAATGAAGTACGTGGAAAACAGGTAGAGACTGCCATTAATAAATTGCATTTCACACCCAAGAAAGCTGCCAAGATTATCGAAAAAACGCTGCGCAGTGCAGTTGCTAACGCCATCAATCGTGAAGGCTCTGAAGTCGATGCGGATAAACTTTTCATCAAGGAAGCTTTTTGTGATGAAGGTCCAACTCAACGTCGTTTTAGACCACGTGCCATGGGCCGGGCAACTATTATTCGGAAACGTACAAGTCACCTGACCATTGTGGTCGCAGAGAAAGAGTAGAGGAGACGTTTTGGGTCAAAAAACACATCCTGTCGGTTTTCGTCTAGGTTTTAACAAGACCTGGAGCTCAAACTGGTTTGACGAGAAGAATTTCGCAGATAAGCTCAATGAAGATATTCTTCTTCGAAAATATATCTATAAGCGTCTTGCTCACGCTGCCGTTGATAAAATTGATATTCACCGCACCAGTAAGAAGATTACTATCTCAATCTCTACTGCCCGTCCCGGTATCGTGATTGGTAGAAAGGGAGAAGAAGTTGATCGTCTGCGCGAAGAAATTCGCCGACTTACTAATCGTGAGATTCAGATTAATGTAAATGAAATCAAGCGTCCTGAATTAAGTGCTCGTCTGGTTGGTAGAAATATTGCTGACCAATTGGTAAAGAAGATTGCTTTTCGCCGTGCGGCTAAAAAAGCCATCCAATCTACCATGCGTATGGGTGCTGATGGAATCAAAGTGACCGTCTCCGGTCGTCTTGGTGGCGCTGAAATGTCACGTACCGAAACCTTCCATGAAGGCCGGGTACCGCTGCATACCTTGCGTTCTGACATCGACTATGCTCTTGTTGAAGCCCACACAACTTACGGCGTTATTGGCGTAAAAGTGTGGATTTGCAACGGGGAAGCTGTCGGAATCGCCGGTTAAGGGAGAATAGATCATGTTAATGCCAAGAAAGGTTAAATACCGTCGGCATCATCGCGGAAGAAAACATGGTAATGCGGCCAGAGGTAACGAAGTATCATTTGGTACCTATGGGCTTAAAGCACTTGAAGCTGGCTGGATCACCAGTCGTCAGATAGAAGCTACTCGTGTTGCTATCGTTCGAAAAGTTCGTAAAACTGGTCGCATGTGGATCCGTATTTTTCCACAAAAACCGGTGACCATCAAACCTGCTGAAACACGTATGGGTAAAGGAAAAGGTTCGCCCGAGTATTGGGTCGCCGTTGTGAAACCAGGTCGTGTGATGTTTGAGGTTGATGGAGTCGATTTAAAGACTGCTTCGGAGGCTTTCCGCCTGGCCGGTCATAAATTGCCTATTAAAACTAAAACTGTCGCTCGTCGCGATATCCATGAGAATTGATTATGAAGTCTTCAGAGATTAAAGATTATACAGCCGAAGCCTTGCAGAATAAGCTCGCTGATAACGAAATTGAAATGGCAAACCTGCGTTTCCAAAAAGCACTGCAACAGTTGGAAAAACCAACACGAGTGCGTGAACTGAGACGTGAGATTGCACAGATCAAGACCGTTCTCAAGGAAATGGAATTAGGATTGCGTGAGAATAAAGGGTTGGAAAAATGAGTGAACGTGGAAGCCGCAAGGTAATCCAGGGTATTGTGACAAGCACTGCCATGGACAAGACCATTGTCGTTAAAGTGAGTCGCCGTTTGCGTCACCCCCTTTATGGCAAATTCATCAAAAAAAGCAAGAATTTCAAAGCTCATGATGAGAAAAATTCATGCAATGTTGGTGATGAGGTAAGAATTATGGAGTGTCGCCCCTTCTCTAAAGAAAAGCGTTGGAGACTCCTTGAAACCGTCAAGCAGGCTCTGGAAGCCTAAGTAAGGGTGAGATAGAACAATGATACAACAAGAAACACGACTCACAGTCGCTGACAATACTGGTGCTAAGGAAGTCCTCTGTTTCAAGGTTCTTGGTGGAAGTCGCCGCAGATACGCCACAGTAGGTGATCTGATCGTGGTGACAGTGAAACATGCCATCCCCAACAGTTCGGTTAAAAAAGGTGAAGTATCTACCGCCGTTGTTGTGAGAACTAAGAAAGAGATCCGTCGCAAAGACGGCAGTTATATTCGTTTTGATGAAAATGCTGCTGTACTGCTGAATGCACAAGGTGAACCACGCGGTACACGTATCTTCGGACCGGTTGCCCGTGAATTGCGCGAGAAAAAACACATGCGCATCGTTTCCATGGCGCCAGAAGTGCTCTAGGAGGCTATGAAAATGAAAATTAAGAAAAATGATCAGGTTGTGGTCTTGACTGGTGCCGATAAAGGTAAAACTGGAAAAGTTTTAGCTGTATATCCAAAAACTCAGCGTGTGCTGGTTGAGGGTATCAACTTTATTAAAAAGCATCAGCGTCAGACCTCAGCAAATGGCCCGTCTGGAATTATCGAAAAAGAAGCAGCGGTAAATATTACTAATGTTGCCCTCTTTCAAGATGGTAAACCAGTCAAGGTTGGATATAAATTTTTAGATGACGGTCGCAAAGTCAGATTTTTAAAGACTTCCGGCGAAGTCATTGACCGATAAGGTGTGAAAGAAAATGAGTGAATATACACCTAGATTGAAAGAAAAATATACAGCAGAAATTCTGCCCATGCTCATGAAGAAATTCGAGTACAAGAGCACGATGCAGGTTCCCGCTTTAAAGAAAATTACCCTGAATATGGGGCTGGGAAAAGCGAAAGAAGAACCACGTCGTCTGGAGGCAGCTGTCAACGAATTGACACTTATCACCGGACAGAAAGCAGTGGTTACTCACGCTAAAAAGGCTATTTCTAACTTTAAGTTGCGTGCTGGTGACCCTGTAGGTGCCCGCGTGACCCTTCATGGCAAAACCATGTGGGAGTTTCTAGATCGCTTTGTTTCGGTTGCATTGCCTCGCGTTCGTGACTTTAATGGTGTTCCCAACCGCTCATTTGATGGCCGTGGGAATTACAGTCTTGGTATTAAAGAACAGATTATCTTTCCAGAAATTGATTACGATAAAATTGAAGCCGTTAATGGAATAGATATCAGTATTACGACCTCTGCTACGACAGATGAGGAAGCCTATGAGCTTTTAGTTGCTCTGGGTATCCCCTTCAGACGTAAGCAGGTATAGGAGCGAGTAGAATTATGGCAAAAAAATCCCTTATCGCCAAAGCGAAAAGAAAACCCAAGTTTCAAGTCAGAGGCTACAATCGCTGTCGCGTTTGTGGTAGACCACACGGTTATCTCCGTAAATTTGGTCTCTGTAGAATCTGTTTTCGTGAATTGGCTCTTAAAGGCGAAATTCCTGGCATTGTTAAGGCCAGTTGGTAAGGAGACCATTCTAAATGTCAATGAATGATCCAATCGCAGATTTCCTGACACGCATTCGTAATGCCCAACAAGCCAATCATCGTTGGACTGATATTCCTAGTTCCAACCTCAAGCTTCGTATGGCATTGCTTCTTAAGCTGGAAGGATTTATTAAAGATTTTGTTATCATCGAAGATGATAAGCAGAATATGTTACGTGTTTATCTAAAATATACAGCCAAAGGCTCGCCGGTTATCGCTGGTTTGACTCGTATCAGTCGTCCTGGTCGTCGTCATTATGTTCCTGCCGATAATCTGCCTCGCGTCCGCAATGGTTTGGGGATTGCTATCCTGACAACCAGCCGCGGTGTGATCACTGACAAACAAGCTAAAAAAGAGCGTGTCGGTGGCGAAGTCTTGTGCCATGTCTGGTAAGCTTTAGGGGTCTATTGTGTCAAGAATTGGAAAAATGCCTATTGTGATTCCTGCAGGGGTTGAAGTTAAAATTCACGCTGGTTTGGTTGAGGCCAAAGGTCCCAAGGGCGAGGATTATGTTGAAACACTTCCTCTGGTTAATATCGAGCAGAAGGAGAACGAAATAATTGTTTCTCGTGTCTCTGATGAACAGGATGCCCGTGCTGCCCATGGTTTAACACGTGCATTGATAAATAATTTAATTACAGGAGTTTCAACAGGTTTCACTCGTGAAATGGAAGTTGTTGGCACTGGTTTTACTGTAATGGCTCAGCAGGGTGGACTGTTGATGAATGTTGGTTTCTCACATCCCGTTTATATCGGTTCTGTGGATGGAATTGACTATACAGTCGAAAAGGGGAATACCTCTTTTTCCGTGAGTGGCTATAATAAATACATGGTCGGTGAGGTTTCTGCAAAGATTCGCTCGGTTCGTCCACCTGAACCCTTCAAGGGCAAAGGTGTTCGATATAAGGGCGAGCATATCAGACGTAAAGCCGGTAAAACCGTTGGAAAATAAAGGATTTAAGCTGTGAAGTATCCTAAATCAGCCAAAGACCTAAAAAGGCTGAAAAAGAAAAAAGCTCTGCGCGCCCATTTAGAGGGAACGGCAGAGGTACCACGTTTGGTTGTATTCCGCAGCAATCGACATGTCTATGCTCAAGTTGTGAATGACCATGAACATCGCGTTCTCTTTGGTAGTGCAGATCTTCAGGCAGCTGTAGCCAGCCAATTGAAGAAAGAAAGTACCAAGACCGATGCCAGTGTCGCACTGGGAAAAACCATTGCTGAAATGGCCAAATCCAAGGGCATCAAGAAGGTCGTTTTTGACCGGAATGGGTTCAAATATCATGGCCGCGTCAAAGCATTGGCCGATTCGGTTCGTGCCGAAGGATTGGAGTGTTAATGAAACGATCAATTAATCCCAGCGAAATCGAATTCAAGGAAGAAAAGGTCGTCAAGATCAACCGTGTTGCAAAGGTTGTGAAGGGTGGACGCCGATTTAGCTTCAATGCCATTGTGGTTGTGGGTGATGGAAATGGTCATGTCGGTGTTGGTTTGGGAAAAGCCAATGAAGTGATGAATTCTGTGAACAAGGGCAAAGAAAACGCTAAAAAGAGCGTGGTGCGAGTTCCTATTGTAAATGGAACACTGCCGCATGCTATCATTGGAAAATATGGCGCGGGTCGTGTCATGTTGAAACCTGCCTCTCCCGGTACTGGAATCATTGCTGGTGGCGCCATTCGTGCCATCATGGAACAAGTGGGTATCACCGATGTTCTGGCTAAAATATTAGGAACTCGTAACCCGCATAATGTTATCAAGGCAACCATGGATGGCCTGGAAAATCTTGAAGATGCAACCGAGATTGCCCGTCGACGTGGAATTACCATTCAGGAGTTATTTAACTAAAATGAATGCGAAAAATAAATTCGGTCAGATCAAAGTCACCCAGATTAAAGGGTTGATTGGCCAAAAAGAAAAATTGAAAAGAACGATTGAAGCGCTTGGGTTAAAGCGCATTGATCATAGTGTGATTCATGAAGACAATGATGTCATCCGTGGCATGGTTTTCAAAGTTAAGCACTTGGTGACTGTGGAGAAAGTTTCATGAAATTAGGTGAATTACAGCCAGCTGCTGGTTCCACGAAAAGAAGAAAACGTATCGGTCGTGGCAATGCCTCAGGGTGGGGTCGCAATGCTGGTCGTGGCGAGAAAGGCTATGGCTCCCGAACTGGCTCTAAAAGTGCTGGTTTGTTTGAGGGTGGCCAGATGCCTTTGCACAGAAGACTTCCCAAACGAGGTTTTACCAATCATTTTCGGAAAGAGTATGAAGTTCTCAATCTCCGTGATCTTGTTCGTGTTGAAGCTGCGACAATTGATGCAGCTGTGCTCCTGGAAGCAGGACTTATCAGCAATGTGGATAATTTGATCAAAGTTTTAGGGGATGGTGAGATTGATCGCGCAGTGGAAATTACTGCAGATGCTTTCAGCAAATCTGCTGAAGAGAAGATCACAGCTGCCGGGGGAAAGGTAGCTCGTAGATGATTGATAAAATCAAAACGATTTTCCGGATTCCCGAATTAAGACAGCGTATTCTATTTACTCTGGGTGTTATTGCCGTATTTCGTCTTGGCAGTCACGTCCCTCTTCCTGGTGTTGATGTAGAAGTCCTGGGTGCCGCAATTGATAATTTGCAGCAGGGTTTTCAAGGGTTTCTGGGTCTTTTTGATCTTTTTGCAGGTGGTAACTTCAAAAAAGCTACCGTGTTTGCCATTGGTATCATGCCCTATATTTCAGCCTCAATTATCCTTCAACTCCTGGGTTCTGTTATTCCTTATTTTCAGAAATTGCAAAAAGAAGGTGAAGAAGGACGGAAGAAAATAACTCAACTCACCCGTTATGGTACCGTGCTTATTGCGACCATGCAGGCCTGGGGAATTGGTATTTTCTTGAGCTCTATGGAAGCATCAGTGGGTGGCGGAACGGCCAAGGTTGTTCCTGATGGCGGTTTCGGCTTTATGGCGATGACTGTTATTACCCTGGTCACAGGAACCATGTTTTTGATGTGGCTGGGAGAGCAGATTACAGAACGCGGTATTGGTAATGGTATTTCCCTTATCATCATGATTGGAATTCTGGTACAATTACCGCAGGTTATCTTTAAAGAAATTCATTATGTGCAAAATGACGTTCACACTATCTTTACGGAGATATTGCTACTTGGAATATTAATTGCGGTGGTTGCTGGTGTCATCATGTTGACCCAGGGTACCCGAAAAATTCCCGTACAGTACGCGAAACGCGTGGTGGGTCGCAAGGTTTATGGTGGTCAGTCCACACATATTCCGCTCAGAATAAATACTGCCGGTGTGATGCCCATTATCTTTGCTCAGGCTATATTGATGTTGCCTGGGATGGTGGGAACCTATTTCTCCGAGAGTCCCTGGGTTGGCAGCATGTTGAGATTATTCGACTATAACCATCCATTCTATCTCACTGTTTTTGGGTTATTTATCGTATTTTTTACATATTTTTATACTGCAATTGCTTTCAACCCGGTTGAAGTTGCAGACAATATGAAAAAGCAGGGTGGTTTTATCCCCGGAATTAGACCCGGGAAAAGAACTGCTGAATACATCGACAACATTCTGACCAGGGTCACCTTGCCAGGGGCCATCGCATTGGCCTTGATCGCTGTATTTCCATCCATCATTGTTAACTTTTTAAATGTTGATTATGATGTGGCCAGTTTTTTTGGTGGAACCAGCCTGTTGATTATGGTTGGAGTTGCATTGGATACATTGCAACAGGTGGAATCACATCTTCTCATGCGTCATTATGACGGGTTCATGAAATCTGGTAAGATTCGTGGCCGCAGACGGATGTAATTTTTCTAGATTACGTTTTTTGATATGATTCGATACAAAACAATGGATGAAATCCGTACGATCAGACGTGCTGCGAAGATCGTACATGACGCCCTTCTCAAGGTTGAAGAACATGTTCAACCCGGGGTGACATTAAAGGAATTGGACACAATTGCTGAGGATTACATTTTGAGTCAGGATGCCATACCAGGCTTTAAGGGTCTGTATGACTTTCCTGCAACGCTTTGTTTATCACCTAACGATATGGTTGTGCACGGCATTCCAGACGACACTGTGCTCAAAGATGGTGATATTATTGGAGTCGATTGTGGTGCCATTGTGGATGGGTATTACGGAGATCACGCAAAAACATTTGCAGTGGGTACGATCTCAAAAGAAGCTCAAAAGCTGCTTGACGTAACAAGGGAATCGCTGTACCGCGGCATTGGACAGTGTATCCCGGGAAACCACCTCAATGACATTGGACACGCTATACAGTCATTCTGTGAATCACACGGTTATGGCGTTGTTCGTGAGTTAGTTGGCCACGGTATCGGACAGAAATTACATGAGGATCCTCAAGTCCCCAATTATGGGATAGCCGGAACCGGAGTGGAATTGAAGGAAGGTATGTGTTTGGCTATTGAACCGATGATAAATGCCGGAGTGAAAGACATTTTCACGGGAAAAGATGGTTGGGCGATTATGACCCGAGATGGGAAAAATTCGGCTCACTTTGAACACACCATAGCAATTACTGCAAATGGTCCAGTTGTGCTAAGCACGGCTGAAGAAACGGTATTTGATTAGGGTAAGGGGACTATGGCAAAAGAGAAAATGATCGTGGCGGATGGCAATATTTTGGAGAATCTTCCAAATGCCTCATTTCGCGTGAAGCTCGAGAATGGTCATGAGGTCCTTGCTCACATCTCTGGTAAGATGAGAATGCATTATATCAAGATACTGCCAGGAGATAAGGTAACGGTGGAATTATCACCATATGACCTCTCTCGTGGTCGGATCACATACCGATACAAATAACTGAATAGGACGTAGATTAATGAAAGTTAGAGCATCAGTAAAACCAATTTGCGATAAGTGCAAAGTGGTCCGCCGTAAAGGCAAGGTGTTAGTTATTTGCGAAAATCCTAAACATAAGCAAAGACAAGGTTAAGGAGTACTCACTTGGCACGTATAGCAGGTGTTGACTTACCCAGAAACAAGCAGCTTCAATATGGTCTGACATACATTTTTGGTATTGGCGAATTTTTTGCCCGCCAGATTTGTGAGAAGGCAGGCGTAGATCCAGAGATGAGGGTTCAGGACCTAGACGAAAATCAGGTAAGAGATATTCGTGAGGTTATTACTAAAGAATACCGAGTCGAAGGGGTCCTGAGAAACGAAACTCAGATGAATATCAAACGCCTTATGGATATTGGATGTTATCGCGGATTAAGACATCGTCGTGGATTACCAGTTCGGGGACAAAATACGAAGAACAATGCTCGTACCCGTAAAGGTCGCAAACGCAATGTCGGAATCAAGAAAAAGGGTTAGGAGATAGTAAGTGGCTAAAGCTCAAGCTAAATCCAGAAAAAAGAGAAAACTTAAAGTTGAGCCCGAAGGCATCGTTCATGTCAAGGCCAGCTTTAATAATACAATAATCAGTATTACTGATCGCAACGGTAATGTGATTGCATGGGCCAGCGCCGGTGTTGCCGGTTTTAAGGGTTCACGTAAAAACACACCTTTTGCTGCGTCACTTGCAGCAGAAAAAGTAGCCAAAGAAGCCATGGATGCAGGATTACAGCGTGCTGAAATCCGCGTCAAAGGTCCTGGTGGTGGTCGCGAGTCCGCTATTCGTTCAATTGCTGCTTTAGGTTTGGAAATTACTGCAATCAAGGACATCACACCCATTCCCCATAATGGTTGTCGTCCATCTAAAAAACGTCGCGTTTAAGGAATTATAGACTATGGCACTTTTTAATGGACCACGTGGTAAGATTTGTCGCCGCCTCGGATTTCAGGCTTTCGAGTCTCCAAAATTCGCATCGCCGACAAAGAATTACCCACCGGGCCAACATGGTCCGACTTATCGCCGCAGACCATCTGAGTATGGTTTGCAGCTAAGAGAAAAACAAAAGATGAAATACCTATACGGTGTTCTTGAAAAACAGTTTAGAACTTATTTCAAGAAAGCCAATTTGAAACAAGGTATTACTGGTCACAACCTCGTGGTCATGCTCGAAAGCCGTTTGGACAATACAGTGTATCGTCTCGGCTTCGCCAGGACCCGCCGTCAGGCTCGTCAGCTTGTCAATCACGGTCACTTTCTTGTGAACAATAAGAAAGTCAATATTCCCAGTTTTCAGATGAAACCGGGTGACATTGTCAAGGTCCGTGAGAAGAGCAAAAAGCTGGATCTCATCCATGATTCAATGCGTCGCGTGCAGGGTGAAGGTAACAACCCCTGGTTACGTTTAGACAAAGCGAATATGGAAGGGATGTATGTCGAAGCTCCGGCTCGTGACCAGATTCATGATGAATTTAATGAACAGCTCGTTGTTGAGTTGTACTCCAAGTAATTAGTGAAGAAAGGATAATATGCCTAACTTTCACATACCCACATCGTTTAAGATTAAAGAAGGCGGCAGTGCTAATCGACAGAGTTTTATTGTCGGTCCACTGGAGAGGGGATATGGCGTTACGATTGGTAATGGCCTCAGACGTGTTTTGCTCTCTTCGATGCCTGGAGCTGCAATTACGAGTGTCCGAATGGATAATGTGCTCCATGAGTTTGCAACTATCAAAGGGGTTAAGGAAGATGTCACTGATATTGTTCTTAATCTGAAGGGTGTTCGTTTCAAGCTACTTGAATCAAATCCCGATAAAGTTCAGTTGACAATCAAGGGACCTCATTTGTTCACAGCTGCTGACATCAATAATGCCGGCGGTGGACAATTCGAAATACTGAATCCTGACCATCATATTGCTACCCTGAATGAAGATGCTGAGTTAAGTATCGAATTAAGGGTCCAAAGAGGCCGTGGATATGTTCCAGCAGACGAGAACAAACTGCCGGATTATCCCATCGGCACCATTTTCATCGATAGTATTTTCTCCCCCGTTGTCAGAACGACCTATGAAGTGATTCAACTTCAAGGTGCCGAGGATGAAGATCTGGAGATGCTGGAATTGGAGATCGAGACAGATGGTAGTCTCGCACCTCAGGAAGCTGCAAATTATGCTGCAAAGATGTTGATTGATCATGTGCGTATCTTCGTGACTGAAGACATTAAGCTCATTACTGAGCCTGAGTCTGAAATCGATGAAGAAGTTTTACGCATCCGCAATGAACTGAAACGCAGCATTGATGAACTCGAATTATCTGTACGTTCCTATAATTGTCTTCAAGCTGCTGAGATCAAGAATATTTCTGATCTTGTCAGCAAAGAAGAGCAGGAGATGCTCCGCTATAAGAATTTTGGGCGGAAATCTCTAACAGAGCTCAACGAAAAACTTGCTGAGCTTGGTTTGCATTTTGGAATGGACATCGATAAATACATGTCCGAAGAATAGGCTGGTTTATTAATGCGACACAGAAAAGATGGTAGAAAACTCGGCCGGACGGCCAGCCACCGTAAAGCAATGTTGGCTAACATGGCGGCAAACCTGTTCCTGCACAAACAGATTCGGACGACTCACCCAAAGGCCCTTGAAGCCCGTCGTTTAGCTGAGACGCTGATCACCAAGGCCAAAAAAGGTGATCTGCATTCACGCAGAATGGTGTTAAAAGTAATTCCTCATCAAGATGTAGTTAAAATTCTTTTTGATGAAATTGCTCCACAATATGCCGATCGTGTAGGTGGTTACACTCGAATTATCAAACTTGGACAACGCAAGAATGATGCAGCTCATGTATCTATTCTATCACTTGTTGATTTTGATCCTTCAGGTGAAGTAACCAAGACTAAGACCAAGGCGAAAGCTAAAAAAGCTCCAGCTGCAAGCAAAGCAGTGAAAGCTGAAGTTGAAGAAGCGGTCGAAGTTGCTACAGAGGAAATCGCTGAACCTGCAGCTGAAGTCATGGCTGAGGAAGTGCCCGAAGTAGCGGTTGAAGAAGTTGAAGCTCCAGAAGCTTCTGCTGAAGAAGCGGAAGAATCAGAAGCTGAATCGAAAACACCCTGATCATTGACTCTTCATTGAGAAATTGATGATTCTGAGATATTTAAAGGCAGGGATTATCCCTGCCTTTTTCATTCTACTTATTTTACCAGCAATAGCGTTGGCAAAACCAGTGCAGGGAATCTGGGTTGTTCGACATTCCATCACCTCGCCTCAAAAGGTTAGGAAAGTGGTCCAGTTCGCTGCAGCAAATGGCTATACTGATCTTTTTATTCAGGTGAGGGGTCGTGGAGATGCCTATTATAACAGCCAAATCGTACCGCGCTCGACGCTGCTGCCACGAGGCGATTATGATCCCCTGAGTGATATTATCCCATTGGCCCATTCCTACGGGATAAAAGTTCATGCCTGGGTCAATATGTATCTCTCCTGGTCAGCACGTACACTGCCAACTGACCCCAACCATATCATTAATCAACACCCCGATTGGGTCGAAGTAAATGGTCGCGGTAAGGGAGATTTGGACTTCATTTCACAGAATGGCCGTAATGGGCGAGAAGGCGTCTATTTATCGCCTCTGAATGATGAGGTGAATAGTCATTTGTTAGCCGTGATTAATGAATTGGTGCAGAACTATGAACTGGATGGAATACATTTAGACTACATTAGATTTCAGGATCGTGATTATGGCTATAATCGATATGGCCGTAAAAAATTCCTCATGCAGTATAATGTTGATCCCATTACCCTGGGCAATGGCAAGGGGTCCTATTGGTATAGACTAAACCCAGCAGATAAAGAAAAATATTGGCTGTATTGGAACGATTTCAGGCGGAATGAGCTCAGCTCATTTATTGGTAATATTAATCAGAGTATCAAGAGCAATCGTCCCTCAATCCTGTTCTCTGCTGCCGTGAAACCAAATCCTGAGGTGGCGAAATCCCGATTTTTTCAAGATTGGCCAACCTGGCTAAACAAAGGCTATATGGATTTTGTCATTCCAATGAACTATGCGGTTGCCGATACTGATTTCAAACGCAGCCTCAATATGATTAAAAATGAAAAATTGAATCCTGATCAGATTTTCATGGGAATTGCAACCTACAACCAAAATAGTTTTACTTCTGCATCAAAAATTGCAACTTCCAGGGATGCAGGATTCAAGAATCTTATTATATTTTCCTATGATACATATGAAAAGGATCCTCGATATTTCGACCAGATTCATCGTAGCTTAAAAAAATAGGAGGCAGCATGGCGCGCATCATCACACCGCCAACGGGCAGTAAATTGCATTGTAAAGGTTGGCACCAGGAAGCCGCTTACCGCATGATACAGCACAATTTGAGTCCGGATGTTGCTGAAAACCCCGATGAATTAATTGTTTATGGAGGATATGGCAAAGCTGCCCGTAATTGGGAAGCTTTTGACGCCATCCTAAAATCTCTCGAAAACCTGGAGAATGATGAAACCCTCATGATTCAATCAGGCAAGCCCGTCGCTGTTTTTAAAACCCATACCCAGGCGCCCCGTGTTCTGATCAGCAACTCTATGCTGGTACCCAAATGGGCGACATGGGAACATTTCAACGAACTCGATAAAAAGGGTTTGATGATGTACGGGCAAATGACAGCTGGAAGCTGGATATATATTGGGACGCAGGGAATCCTCCAGGGTACCTACGAAACCCTTGCTTCCCTGGCCAAACAACATTACCAATCTGATCTGGCAGGCAAAGTTGTGCTCACCGCAGGTCTGGGAGGAATGGGTGGAGCCCAGCCCCTGGCAGTGACCATGAACAATGGCATTGCCCTCGTTATTGAAATTGATCCCTCCCGTATCCAAAGACGTCTGGATACGCGCTACCTGAATAAAGCGACCAAAAATCTTGCCCAGGCACTTAAATGGATCAATGAAGCTAAACAGAATAAGCTGCCATTAAGCGTAGGGCTGGAAGCCAACGCTGCTGATATACTACCCGAATTATTTTCCAGAGGCTTTATTCCAGATGTTGTGACGGATCAAACCTCTGCCCATGATGAATTGCGCGGCTACTATCCCCATGGCATCAGCTTTTCTGAAGCAAATGCTTTGCGCGAATCTGACCCGGAGAAATATATCGCCATGAGTTATAAGTCCATGGCTCGACATGTGGAAGCCATGTTGGCATTTAAAAAGGCCGGATCCATCGTTTTCGACTATGGCAATAATATACGTGCTCAGGCAGAACTGGCGGGAGTTAAGCACGCCTTTGATTTCCCAGGTTTCGTACCAGCCTATATCCGACCCTTGTTTTGTGAGGGAAAAGGACCCTTTCGCTGGGTCGCCCTGTCTGGTGATCCAGAAGATATTTATCGTACCGATCGACTGGTCAAGGAAATGTTTCCCGAAGATGAAGCACTGAATCGCTGGATTGATATGGCCCAGGAACAAGTCGAATTCCAGGGCTTGCCGAGCCGAATCTGTTGGCTGGGTTATGGCGAGCGGGCCAAGCTTGGCCTGGCCATGAATGCACTGGTTCGTAGTGGTGAGGTATCAGCTCCCCTGGTGATTGGTCGGGATCATCTGGATTCTGGATCAGTTGCTTCGCCAAATCGGGAGACCGAAGCCATGCTTGACGGTTCAGATGCGGTGGCAGACTGGCCGATTCTCAATGCACTGGTCAATGCCGTGGGGGGTGCCAGTTGGATTTCAGTTCATCATGGTGGAGGTGTTGGTATGGGCTATGCCATTCACGCCGGCATGGTCATTGTTGCCGATGGAACCAAAGAAATGGATGAACGCCTTCAGCGCGTACTCACCACTGATCCAGGTATGGGCGTGGCTCGTCATGCAGATGCTGGCTATCCCAGAGCCATCGAAGTGGCCAATGCACGTGGTGTGAAAATACCTATGATTAACGGCTAATAGCTGAACACCTGTCATGAGTATGGATACCATCAAGGGGATTAGCAATCTTGGACAATGGGTAACCTGGAACCCCACGGAGAACAAAATGCAAGTGGGCCAGGGGGGATCCTGGCTGATTGAAGATGGTCACTTCTCTGACTATAGCCAGAATTCATATTCCGATCCTCATTTTCTCAATGCCCAGGGTCGACTCCTGACACCGGGTCTCATCGACTCTCATACGCATCCGGCTTTTGCGGCCACCCGTGAGTTGGAATTCGAAATGCGCTCTCAGGGAAAGACCTATCAGGAAATTGCTGAAGCTGGCGGAGGTATTCGCAATTCAGTCAGGAAATTGCGTGAAATTTCAGAATCAGATTTAGCCGAAATGGTGGAAACTCGTCTCAATCTCATGCTCAGCCATGGAACCACCACTGCAGAGTGCAAAAGTGGCTATGGTTTGTCCACTGAAGCTGAGTTGAAATCTCTGCGGGCCATTCAAACCGCTTCGGAAAGAACCCCACTGCGGACCTTTTCAACCTTACTGGGTGCCCACGAGATACCTGATGAATATCGGGATAGGCGCGAGACCTATATCGACCTGATCATCAATGAAATGATACCCACAGTATCACGACAAAATCTGGCTCGATATTGTGATGTATTTTGTGAAGAAGGTGTCTACACGACGGCAGAAACGGAGAGAATCCTGCTGGCTGCCAGAAAACATGGGCTCCAGTTAAAATTTCATGCCGATGAGTTTGTCTCCAGCGGTGGCGCTGAGTTGGCAGCAAAAATGGGAGCCTTATCAGCGGATCACCTCATGGCGATTTCCCATGCCGGGATCACCGCATTAGCCGCGTCAAATACCGTGGCGACCTTACTCCCTGGGACCACCTTTTTTCTGGGTAGCAATACCTGGGCACCAGCCAGAAAAATGCTGGATGCCGGGATTACTGTGGCGTTAGCCAGCGATTTTAACCCCGGTAGCAATATGAGTTTATCCATGCCATTTATCATGACGCTGGCCGTTATTTACCTCCATTTAACTCCCCTGGAAGCAATTCAGGCCGCGACTTGGGGGGCAGCCAAAGCCATGGGAATTGAGAAAACCACTGGATCGATATCACCAGGCTTCAAAGCAGATGCTGTGCTCTGGAAGCTTGATAATTATAGGCAATTGCCTTACTTCTATGGCAGCAATCAGGCTCATCAAATTATTGTGGGCGGCAGGTCGATTATTTGATGTTTTTCGAAATAATATGGATGTTATCCCATATCGCTTGATTCGGACCAAGTAGTACGTATATTGCCCAATCATAAATTATGTTTGAGTGGAGGAATACCGTGAAATTCAAAAAGCTGACTATAATTATTCTAAATTTGTTACTCCTTTCTTCAATGAGCATGGCCCAATCCAGTTCGGCGATGTACAAGGAAGCACTAAAAATATTCAAGAGCTACCGCTATCAAGTTGATTATACCGATTTTCAAATGAAGACCTATCAGGAGGATGGAGCTACCATTCTCCAGCTTTTAGTCATTATAAAATCAGGTAGAAATCGATTTGATGAAGCACTTCTGGTTGGCTTTGCCGCAAGTGGATCGGCTATTGAGAACACCAAGGCAGCCGTTGACCGCGTGAGCGTGGTGATAAAAGTCCAGTATAAAGAGGAAGTCTCCATTGCAGCTACTGCAGATGCGGTAGACGTGGTAAAATTATATAAAGAAGAGATGGATGTTTCCACATTTATGGGGCGTTTGACCTGGTATTAATCAGCATTACAAAGAGTAATATATTTAAAAGCGAGGATTAAATGCCTCGCTTTTGTTTAGGCATAGAATTGAGGGTAGCATGAGTTATTTAAAACGCAATTTCAAACGGGTCCCCGTACTTTTTGGGGTTTTCATCCTCATGAGTTGCGCGTCACTTTTAGGTCCCAATGTCAAGCCGGGGATTGCTTTGGCAGAAAAAGGTGAATATGGCTCTGCCATGGCCTACTATGAAAGCATCATTAAGGCAGGGAAAGCGGATGCCAGGGTTTATGGTCTGGCCTATGAAAGTGCCTTCAAAGCGGGAAAACGGGTGACTGCAGAAAAATATTTCAAGGCAGCCCTCAAAGCCGGATTTGAAGCAGATTCACTGGTTTCACTGGCCGCAAATTTATGGTACGATAGAGCTCTCCTTACCATGGGAAGTGACGATTGGAACGAAGGCAAAAAAGCTGCTGCACAAATTGCGGAGCTGGCTGGGGGTTCCAAGAAGGATAAATTCTGTACCAATATTCTGGAGGGGAAGAAAAAATACGATCGTGGTTCCCACAAAGGTTTATGGGATGCCATTGTCGATTATAGTACGGCAGCTAATTACGATGCAAGTTCTGGCCTGCCGTATTTTTTGATGGGTCAGGCGAGATATAAGAATAATCGTACGGATTATGATGCTGCTCTGGAAGATTATTATCAATCGATTCAAATTGAACCAGATGGGGCTTTTGCAGCCCAGGCCAGAGCAGATATTAAGAAGATTGAAGCAGTGAAGAAGAAAATGAACGCCTTCTGGGGAAAATAGATGTGATTAAAAATTTTCTGATACCATCACAAAATATCAGAATACAATCCCTTATACCCCTTATACCCTTATACCCTTATACCCTTATACCCTTATACCTTCAGACCTTCAGACCTTCAGACTTTCGACCTTAAACCTTAGTCTCCCCAGACTTCCTCCTGAAAATCCTGGCCTTCTCAAATCTGTTTTCACTGCCATCCATAATACGTTTGATGTTACTGCGATGTGTAAAAATGATAAAGAGTGGAATAAGCAGCGCAAAGATTCTCAGAGTTAAAGATATCTGCGCATCTGGAATCATCCCTTCGATAATAAAAAGCGTGACGGGTAGCGCGATTGCTGCCAGCATACTTCCCAGGGAAACCATCCCAGTAATGATGAGCGTGATAATAAATACCAGTAGGCAAATCGGCAAGGCGATGGGGAAGAGAGCGATCAACATACCGGCCAGGGTGCCTACTCCTTTGCCACCCTTAAATCCGGCAAAGATGGTATAGGTATGTCCCAGAACCGCTGCGAACCCGGCAATAATCATTAAGGCATCAGGATTGGAGCCAAAGAGCATTGAATCTGAATGTAGATGTCCTGCTACATAGGCGGGGAGCCATCCTTTAAATACATCAATGATTGTCACAAACAGGGCCGGCTTCCAGCCAAAGGTACGAAAAACATTTGTGGCACCAGCGTTACCAGAACCGTGTTCGCGAATATCTGTATTATACTTGAGCTTGCAGACAATAATACTGGTGGGTATTGATCCTAAAACATAGGCAATCAAAATAAGTATGAGAAGTTCAATCATTTTCTAATCCTTTTTTATTGTTAAAATATAATCAAACTACCTGAGACTAAGTCCAATTAATTATTATTTAGCTACTTGTACTGAAGTGCAATGCCTACTGCTCCTCGACCGCCATGGACGCCCAAAGCAGGGCAAATATCAGAAACAAATATATAGGCATCTGGATAGGCAGTTGCAAAAACATCCTTGAGATATTGTGCGGTGTCTGGGTTCACGCTGTGGACAATGCCGATCCGTTTGATGGATTTATCTTTGGCTTTTTTAAGGACGAAGTTCTCGAACTTTTTGAAAATATTTTTTCGCCCCAGTGTGATACCACAAGGCTTTAAAAATCCATCTCTGGTAATACTGAGGACCAGGTTCAATCCGAGAAAATCAATCAAACGTTTTTTACTGAGACTGAGTCGTCCCCCTTTTTGAACCGCATCCAAAGTTTCCAGTGCAATAAATATGGTCGTCTTCTTAATCGTCTCTTCTGCCAGCTTCACCAATTCGGTAAAAGACATATCCTGGTCAATGGCTTCAGCAATTTCCAGGGCAATCACGCCGGTTCCTGCTGAAACGGAAAGGGAATCAAGAATGATTTGATCCTTTTTAAATTGGACTTTCTCCAGGGCTACCGAGGCATTTTGATAAGTACCGCTTAGTACCTGGGGGAGGTGCATCGAAATGACCGACTCATAGTGAGAGGAGAGAAATTGGTACATTCGCTTAAAATCTGCCGGTGGTGGCTGAGAGGTCTGAGGATGATGCTTGGACTCCCCAAGTTTCGCATAGAATTCATCGTTGGTTATGGTCACACGATCGATATACTGCTCTTTTCCAAAATTCAGTCTGACCGGGACAACATGAATATGATGTTTTTCAAGTATATCGGGAGGAAGATCGCAGGTAGAGTCTACCACCAAGGCGATTTTTTGTTGGGATCGGGCACTTTTATTCTGCTCTCTCATATCATCAACTTTTTGCTGCTGTATCTCGCCAAACGATTCAAGAGCTTCAAACAGACTGGCTGGGTCAGCGGTATGGATATGCACCTTGGCGCGATGTTTTGATCCGGCAATCACGATACTGTCACCATGAGGCTTCATGGTCTGGCTGAGTTTGTCCCGTGGTATATCTTCTCCAACGATAATACATTCTGTGCAAAAAGGATGGGCAAGATGGTCCGCCGTTAATTCATCCATTTCCAGGGCTGCAGAAGAAAATCCCGTGTCGATTTTTGGCAATCTCCGAATATCCCCGGTATCCATAAAGTTCATTACGCCTTCCAGAATGCACACAAAACCTCGCCCGGCTGAATCGACGACTCCGGCGTTCTTCAATACCTGAAGTTGCTCAGGAGTATGATCCAACGCGGTTTGGGCAGCGTCCATGGATATTTTCCAGACCTTCTGAAAGTCAGGGCTCGTCCGGGAGGCTTCAATCAGACTATTACTCCAGGCTCTTAAAACCGATAAAATAGTTCCTTCAACCGGATTGAGGAGAGCCGTGTAGGCTTCATCGACAGCTATTTTTGATGCCTGGGCAAATTGGGATGTATTTACTTCTGAAAAAGGTGCTAGACCGGTACTTAATCCCTGGAAAAATTGAGCCAGGATAACTCCTGAATTTCCTCTGGCGTTATCCAAGGCCGCTTCTGCAACCATATTGCTTAAGTCATTCAACGCTAATTTGCCGTGAGCTTGAATGTGTTCGATAATACCCATAAGAGTAAAAGCCATATTTGTACCGGTGTCTCCGTCGGGTACGGGAAAAACATTTATTTTATTCAGATAATCCTGCTCGTCGAGGAGGCTTTGGATACCGGCATACAAAACGCGATAGAATCGAATCCCATCCAGATAGGCAATTTTCATTTATGAACCTTTATATTCTCAATAAAATACATTCAATTTTAAAAATGAGTGAAGACTTGCTGTGACAATATAATACATCTTGCCAAAATCTGGATGAAAATTCAAGAAATTGTGAAGAAAGGCTGTCAAGCGTCCAAATAGTGTTTGGGATTCGCTTGCCTGACAATCATATTTGCACGTTCATTGACTTGATGTTCAGGCTTTTATTCAGGAGCTGTGCGTGAGTTCGCACAGGGATAAAAACTTAATCGCTACTTCGTGAAAATAAGAGAAGTAGCTCCATAAATTGAGATAGAAAATCACAGGAGGTTTCATGTCTCTTACTATTACTGATGAATGTATTAACTGCGGTGCTTGCGAACCAGAATGTCCAAACGATGCCATCTCTGAGGGTGATGAGTTCTACGAAATAGATCCTGAACTCTGTACCGAGTGCAAAGGTCATTTTGACGAATCACAGTGTGTAGAAGTGTGTCCCGTTGACTGTATTCCCGTGGGCGTTGTGGAATCTGAAGAAGTCCTCATGGCTCGCTATGCAAGAATAACAGGCTGATCAGTCGAAACTGAATTAGGCACCCCGATTGAATTTAAGGTCTCCCGGTAGGGGGACCTTTTTTTAGGCACCAGATTTCAGGCTCTAGTTGAACTTCCGTATTCCTGCCATATCAGCGCACCTTCTCCGTCCGCATAAGCAGGGTGTTTTTCCTGATCTGATGTATCATTTTTCCTGCATCTGCTGAAATGAAAACTATATTAGCGGGCTATGAAAGTTACAGGAAATAAAAAACAATGAGCGAAGATAAACTTAAATCCCTTTTACAGCAGGTAAAGTACCCCGGGTTTAGCAAGGATGTAGTATCCTTCGGGTTGATACAAAATGTAAAAGAGAGTGAAAATAGTGTAGAACTCGGTGTCAAATTTACTTCTGAAAAAGAAGCAGTTCGCCAGGAAATTCTGGCAAATATTGAAAAGGTTTTACGTGAGGGCGGTTACGACAAAGTCAGTATAGAAATTGTTCAAGCCAGTGCACATCCTGCCCCGGGTACAGAAACTCCCTCAGCGCCTCCATCTATCCCCGGTGTAAAGTATACCATTGCGGTGGCCAGCGGCAAGGGCGGGGTGGGGAAATCCACTGTAGCTGCTAATCTGGCTGCTGCTCTCAGACAGCAAGGCCACTCGGTAGGTCTGCTTGATCTGGATGTATTTGGTCCCAGTCTCCCCATTACCATGGGTGTCCACGAGGTACCGAAGGTGCTGGAGGGGAATAAACTTCAACCCGTGAGAAAGCACGACATCTCTCTCATGTCACTGGGCTTTTTACTTACTGATAGTTCTCCGGTAATCTGGCGTGGCGCCATGGTCAGCAAAATGGTTACTCAATTTCTCTTTGATGTTGAATGGGGAAATCTGGACTACCTCATTCTGGATTTACCTCCAGGCACTGGAGATGTTCAGCTTACCCTGGTGCAACGGGTTGCTCTCACTGGAGCGGTGATCGTTACAACCCCTCAAGATCTGGCACTACGAGACGTGGAGCGCGGTGCTAATATGTTTGAGAAGGTGGACACGCCGGTTCTGGGTATTATAGAAAATATGTCCTACCACGTCTGTACCAATTGCGGTCATATCTCACAAATCTTTTCAACGGGTGGTGGGGACAAGGAAAGTACACGATTACATGTTCCTCTCCTGGCAAAAATTCCCCTCAATGAGGATATTATGCGGGCTGGGGAAAATGGAGAACCACTGGTGATCCATCTTCCTGATTCGGAGGCTGCTCAGATCTTCTTAGATGTTGCTAACAAAATTCATGAATTGGTAAACAGTAACAATTAATGATGGTTAATGAAAACACTATACTCAAGGCCTTGCGACAGGTCTACGATCCAGAAATTCCAGTTAATCTGGTTGATCTCGGATTAATATACAGCACAAGCTTTGAAGATGGAGTCGTAAAAATCAAGATGACCCTAACTGCCATCGGTTGCCCCATGCATACGGTGATATCACAAAATGTAAAAATGGCCGTGGAAGCATTGGAAGGGGTTAAACAGGCAGATGTAGACATTGTCTGGGAGCCCCGTTGGAATCCGGGAATGATCAGTCCTGAGGGGCGCACTGCATTGGGCATGGAATAATTGAAGATATGTCTGCTGAATTAGATCAACTGAAATCCGAGGTACTGGCTGCAGGGAATCTTCCCAAACATGTTGCAATTATCATGGATGGGAATGGGCGCTGGGCCAAATCTCAATCAAAGCCGAGAATTTTTGGACACAGAGCCGGTGTTAAATCAGTTCGTCGAATCACCGAGCTGGCCGGTGAACTGGGCTTGGAAACTCTGACACTCTATACCTTTTCCAGCGAAAATTGGAAACGACCAAAAGTCGAAGTGTCAGCCCTTATGAATCTTTTGCTGGACACGATTACCAAGGAAGTAGATGATCTTCATCGCAATAATGTTCGTCTTACTGTCATTGGCGATCTGGAATCAATGCCGAAGGGACCCAGGTCCGGCATGCTGGCTGGCATTGAAAGAACTGCAAAAAATACTGGTTTAAATCTGAACCTGGCCCTCAATTATGGCAGTCGTCAGGAAATTCTCTCAGCAGTTCAGGCTATTGCCAGTGATGTAGCTCGCGGGGACTTAGAAGTTTCAGAAATCAATGACAATACCATTTCCAACTACCTGTATACCTCAGAAATTTCAGATCCAGATCTTTTAATCCGGACAAGTGGTGAATTCCGCCTGAGCAACTTTTTGTTATGGCAGTTGGCCTATACAGAAATATTCGTTACGCCAGTGTACTGGCCTGCTTTTGAGGGTAAGGATTTTCTGGAAGCGATACGCGATTATCAAAAAAGGGAGCGTAGATATGGACAAGTTAGTGAACAAATACAACACTAACACGTTCGTCTAAGTATGAAAAAAATTATTCTTCACATAGTAAGCCTGATTTTCCTGGTATCAATAGCATGGGGACAGCAGCAGGCAGTCAAAATTAAAATTGCCAGTATTGATGTTATTGGAACCAAAACAGCCTCGCCAGCAGTTGTCATTTCGGCTTCTGGTTTAAGTCCTGGCATGGAGGCTACCCAAGAAGACTTTTCAGAGGGAGTTAAACAACTCTGGAGCCTGGGTCTCTTTTCTGATGTCAAAATTCTCTCAGATCATGAAACTCCGGAAGGCTTATTCTTAATTATTGCGGTAGAAGAATATCCCCGTCTGGCCAAGGTGGTGTTAGAGGGTAATAAAAAGATTAAAAAAGATCGGATAGAAGAAGCCCTGGATCTCCATCCAGGTCAAGCGCTTACTCCGTTTATAGTATACGAGAGCAAACGCATCATCCAAAATTTGTATTATGAGGATGGCTATCTTCTGGCAGAGATTGAGCCCAGTACTTTTGAGGGTAAAAAAGAGAATTCTCGGGGCGTAAAATTCAAGATTACTGAGAATAGAAAAGTTTCTGTCGGGGAGGTACGCTTCACGGGCAACACTCAACTCTCGGATCGTAAATTGAAAAAGAAAATGGAGAAAATTAAAGAAGAACGTTGGTGGAAATTCTGGGCAGACACTGAATATTCTATTGATAATCTCAGGGCTGATGAACGCCTTATTGAAGAGTATATGCATTCCATTGGTTTTCGTGATGCCGAAGTCCTGGGTGACACTATATACTATTCTGATGATTTAAAGAAAATGTACTTTGATATTAAACTCTATGAAGGTGAGAAATACAAATACGGGGAAATTAGCGTCACGGGTAATACCATCTTCGAAAGTGAAGATATTCTTTCAGCTCTTGGCATCTCGCGAGGGGATCAGTATAATTCAGAGAAACTCATGGAGGGTATAGAATTAGGCGTGAGAAGTCCCTACATGGATAAAGGCTATCTTTATTGCCAGATCAATCCCATCGAACTCCCTGTTGCAGCTGATACTGTGGCTCTGACTCTGGAAATTACTGAAATGAGCCCAGTCCACATACGCCATATCAATATTGTGGGGAACGACAAGACCAAAGAGAATGTCATTCGTCGTGAACTTAGAATATTTCCTGGCGATCTATTCAGTCGCACCGCCCTCATGCGTTCACAACGGGAAGTCATGATTTTAAATTATTTCGGGAATGTTGTTCCTGATGTTATCCCTTATGATGAAGATCAAATTGACCTGGTCTTCGAAGTTGAAGAGAAGAATACGGGTACGGCAACTGCCAGTGCTGGATATAGTGAACGGGATGGCTTTATTGGGACGGTTGGTCTTCAGTTTCCCAATTTTCGGGGAAATGGTCAACAGGTTTCATTCAATTTCCAGCGGGCCTATAGTTATGAAGCCCTCTCTATTAGTTTTGTAGAACCCTGGTTGTTCAATACACCTAACCTCCTGGGTATTAGTCTGTTTGACCAGGATCGGAGTCAGGGAACCAGTTCTTCATATTTTAATTATTCATCGAGTTATTCTACTCCTTATGATGTTCACACCACAGGGGGGTCGCTGACCTTTGGTCGACGCTTTCAGTGGCCTGATAATTATTTTCGCGGTCGCTGGAGCTTCAGGGCTGCTGTGGATCGCTATGATCTGGAGAGAATCTATTACCAGAGCGTTTTTGACCGCGTGAACCCGGCTCATCTGGAGCAGACCTCCGGTATTAGCTTGACGCAAACCATCAGCAGAGATTCTAGAAATGCCCCTGAATTTCCAACTAATGGATCCGTGTTGACACTGAATTCAGTCTATAGTGGTCAGTTGCTTGGTGGAAATGAGAGCTTTTTCAAACAGAAGGCCAGTCTTGAGTGGTATACACCCATCTGGAAAGAAAAACTGGCCATGAGAAACTATTTTGAAGGCGGTATTATTGAACAATTAGAGACTGATTCCACCCATATCATTCCCTATGATGAATACTTTTTTATGGGCGGTGCCGGTTTAATCTATGGCAGTGCCTTACGTGGTTATGCAGAACGATCTGTTGGAACTTTGGAAGGTGATGCTTATTTTGGTGGAATGGCATCCTTCAAATATACTCTGGAGATGCGCTTCCTACTGTCCCCAAATCCGATGATGTATTTAATCGGATTTGCAGAGGCGGGTAACGTTTGGGATAATTTTAATTCGAGTAGCCTTTTTGATCTGAAACGATCTGCAGGGTTCGGTGGAAGAGTCATCATGCCACCACTTGGTATGTTGGGTATCGATATCGGTTGGGGGTTTGATAACGATCCGGTGCCTGACTGGAAATCACCGGAATATCATTTTATTTTCGGTCAGCAATTTTAAGAAATATTGGTTAAGGAGATACCATTTTGAACAAAAGCATGATCCGCATCATCCTATTATTAACCCTGTCACTGGCAGCTTTCGGCCAGAAATTCGGGTATATTAATTCTGAGTACATTCTGTCTCAATTTGAAGAATATCGCGAAGCACAAAGTAAACTTGAGGTTGAAGGGCGAAAATTAGAAAAGCAGTATTATGATATGGCTGCCTCCCTGGACAGTATGCGGCAGGAATATGAACGCCAGAAATTTCTCATGACGGAAAGCAACCGTGCCGCCAAGGAAAATGACATGCGTCGACTGGCAGAGAATATTCAGCAGTTTCAGGTTCAAAAACTTGGCCCAGAGGGTGAATTTTATCAAAAACAGCAAGCTCTGGCTGATCCGGTATTACAAAAAATAAATACGGCGATCAAAAAAGTCGGGGAGGATGGGGCTTATGACTTCATTTTTGATGTTGTCGCGGGTAATATTCTTTATGCCCAGGAAAAATTTGATCTCACTGAGAAAGTCTTGAAGGAGCTCCAAAAGTAGGGGCTAGTCATTTCATTGACTTTAAAATTAGGTATACTGGCGCAAGCTCTCGGTGCCAGCTTAGAGGGAGATGGGAGTGTAGAGATCTCGAAGCTCAATGAGATTCAGGTGGCTGCACCCGATGAAATATCCTTCATCTCAAATCCTAAATATCTAAAATATGTAGAAACTACCCAGGCTGCTGCACTCATCGTTCCAGAAGATTTGGATATTGAGTACCCTCAGCTATTGAGGACCGCCAATCCCCAACAGGCCATGTTGAAAGCGCTACAATTGCTGAATCAAAAGGAGCGTCTGGTTTGTCCAGGAATCCATGCCTCAGCTGTGCTTCATCCTTCAGTGAAAGTGCCGGCTTCAACAGAAATTGGCCCCGGCGTTTTTATTGACCAAGATGTCAAGCTGGGTGAAGACATCATTATCGAGGCCAATACGGTGATTGGCAGTGGCTGTGAACTGGGTGACGGAACCCATCTATATCCCAATGTTGTTCTCTATGAGGATTGTATTCTGGGAAAAAAATGTGTGATACATAGTGGAACTGTTGTAGGAAGTGATGGATTTGGATTTGCCGTTGAAGCAGGTAAAATTGAAAAAATTCCTCAAACCGGAAATGTCATTTTAGGTGATGAGGTTGAGATTGGTGCCAATTGTGCGATTGATCGAGGATCCATTGGTGCAACCAGCATTGGTGATGGTAGCAAGCTGGACAATCTTGTGCATATCGCCCATAATGTACGGATTGGGAAAAATTGTTTTCTCACGGCTCAGGTAGCCATTGCTGGCAGTACAGACATCGGAGATAGAGTTCAGATGGGTGGCCAGAGCGGTGTCATCGGTCACCTTCAAGTTGGTAATGATGTCACCATTGCCAGTCGCGGTGGAGTCACACATGACATTCCAGACGGGACCATGGTGAGTGGTTTTCCAGCCCGTCCACATAGAGATGAATTGAAAATTGAAGCCATAGTGAAAAAATTACCAGACTTGTATAAGACTGTTAAAATGCTTGAAAAACAAGTAAATAAAGACTAAGTGAATGCTGACTGGTAATGAAGGAATAGAATTAGATGCAGGATAGACGAGAAAATCAAAGAAGTATTAAAAAGGCCGTATCAATTGCGGGTATTGGGTTGCATACGGGCGTTCAAACTCGAATGACTTTCAAACCTGCTGCTCAGAACACAGGCATTCGCTTTTTGAGAACCGATGTTCCCAATGCGAAGCCCATTCCAGCCGATATTGATCATGTCGTTGACATATCCAGGGGAACCACCCTTGAACATAATGGATCACGTATTCATACTACTGAGCACGTTTTAGCTGCCATCAGTGGTTTGGAAATTGACAATATACTCATTGAATTGGATAATAAAGAACCACCCGTTATGGATGGGTCTGCCATTCCTTTTGTAGATATCCTCCTTGATGCAGGTTTTGAAGAACAGGATGCTGCCAGAGAATATCTGGTCCTGGTCAAGACGATTACCTATTCGGATCCTGAAAAGGGCGTTGATATTCACGCACTCCCTTCCAATCAATTCCGCGTGACCTTCCTTATTGACTACAAATTGCAGTCGCTGGGGACACAATACATGTCCTTCTATTCACTGGAACAGGATTTCGTTGAGCAAATTGCTCCAGCACGTACCTTCTGTTTTCTTCACGAAGTTGAAGAATTGAAGGCACAGGGACTGATAAAAGGTGGCTCTGCTGATACTGCCCTGGTGATGATCGATAGAAAAATTGAAGAATCAGAACTGGATCGCCTACAAAAATTATTCAATATTGATGAAAAATTGGTTCAGAGTGACAACGGCATCCTCAATGGTAAAGAGCTGCGTTCAAAAACAGAGCCGGTCCGTCATAAAATCCTCGATTTGATTGGTGATCTTGCCTTACTGGGAATGCCCATTCAGGGCCATATTACCGCAGCCAGAAGTGGTCATGCCAGTAATGTTGAGCTGGTCCGTCTCCTTAAAAAGGAATACGAAAAACAAATTCTTGCCAAGCGTTTTCAAAGACGCCCCAGAGAGCGTCAAATTGTATTTGATACTGAAGCCATCATGCGGATTCTGCCTCACAGATATCCCTTCCTGCTCATTGATCGTATCATTGACTTTACTCCTGGTGAAAAAATTACTGCGCTTAAGAACGTTACCATGAACGAACCATTTTTTCAGGGACACTTCCCAGGCAAACCGGTCATGCCAGGGGTGCTAACCCTGGAAGCCATGGCCCAGGCAGGAGGAGCATTACTTCTGAATGCCGGCGAAGACCCTGAAAACAAACTGGTTTTCTTTTCAGCTATTGATAATGTCAAGTTTCGGAAACTTATTGAGCCTGGCGATCAGATTATTTTTGAGATTGAGTTAGTAAAATTTCGTCTCCGTTCAGCCAAACTACGGGGTATGGGATTTGTTGATGGAAAACTGGTGGTTGAGGCAGATCTCATGGCCTCAATTGTAGACAGGTAAAAAATATGAAATCTCGCATTCATCCAACGGCTCTTATCAGTCCCGATAACGTAAAAATCGGGAAAAATGTTACCATTGGACCTTATGCGATTATAGAAGAGAATGTCACCATTGGCGACGGTTGTATCATTAAAGCCCACGCCCTGGTTGGTGCTCGTACTACCCTGGGTAAAAATTGTCGCCTATTTAACGGAGCCGTGGTTGGTGAAATTCCCCAGGACTTGAAATATGCTGATGAAGAAACGGAAACCATATTAGGCGATAATGTGGTGGTTCGTGAATATTGCACCATCCATCGTGGAACCACAGATCGTTGGAAAACCACTGTTGGTCACAACGTACTCATCATGGCCTATTGTCATATCGGGCATGACTGTGAGATTGGTGATAATGTCATTATTGCCAACTCCTGTAATATGGGTGGCCATGTTGAAGTCGGTGATTTCGTTATCATTGGTGGCGCCGTCCCCATTCACCAATTTGTAAAAATTGGGAAACATGCCTTTATTGCCGGGGGTTTTAGAATTACCAAGGATGTGCCTCCCTATATACGAGCATCCCATATGCCACTGACCTACAACGGATTAAATTCAGTGGGACTTCATCGGCGTGGTTTCCCCAGTGAAAGCATCAACCAGATCAAGCACGCCTACACCACCATCTATCGCAGTCATATGAATGTTTCACAAGCCGTGAAAGAGATCCAGAGTACCATGGAACTCACTCCTGAGATTCAGGACATCCTCGATTTTATTGAGGAGAGTTCACGAGGAATTATCAGAGGCTAGTAGGCCCGAAGGATTTCCTTCATCTTTTGTCATACTCGACTTATGTCAATTTTATTCACCAAGTATCTATATTATATCCCTGTTCTTGCATTGCTTAGTCTTCGCCTGAGTGCTGGAGATAATTTTCCTGTCTGGGACCATGCTGATCTGTTTAAGCAGGATTTAAAAAGTGCCTCTCTGGTGACAAATCTTCCCAATATTACGGATGCTGATCATTTTATTGGCCTGCAGTTATCAGCATCCCAGATCTATTCGAACTCTGGCTCTTACCAAAGCATGCCCGGGGTTCGTTTGAGTCTTTATCCTAATCCAGGTTATAATCTCTGGGTTCAATTTGCCCCTTGGCCAGGCTCTCAGCCTAACTTCTCGGTGGGTATCGGTCTCCAAGTTGAATTTACCGGTACAGACCTCCAGCGCAGAAAAGCTATCGGAGTCAGCTGGAATTCTATTTTTAACGATGGCTATATACAGAGGGATATTTCCATCCATGGCCTCTATGGTCTTACTTACAGGAAACTAAATTATGGAATAATGGCTGTTATCGACTTACAGCATCTTGTGGTTGAGGATGGTAAGGGAGTCCCCGATTATGATGAAACGATTCTAATCGCTGTGCCCTATATTAATAAGCTGGTCAGCAAAGTATGGCGGGTATCATTGATGGTGCCTTATAACTCAACTGGACCAGGAATTGTCCTAGGAAGTGAGTTTTTGATTGGGAAACGGAAATAGATGAGCACGAGCACCAAATTCATATCCATTTTAGGATCTACTGGCAGTATCGGTGTGAATGCACTTAATGTGGTTCGCAGCTACCCAGACCACTACCAGATCAAGTATCTTTCAGCTCACTCTCAGGCTGACCTCCTGATTGAACAAGCCCGTGAATTTTTACCTCAAGCCGTCTCTATCGGAGATGCCACTCAACTGATAAAAGTCAAGCAGGCCTTGCCCGGTATCGAGGTACTACAGGGACGAACTGGTCTCCTGGAACTGGCTTCCCGCGATGATGTAGATGTTATGCTGAATGCACTTGTCGGTAGCGCTGGAATGGAACCCACTATTAAAAGTATTCAGGCAGGTGTGGATGTCGCGCTTTCCAATAAGGAAAGTCTGGTGATGGCTGGTGATTTCATCAATGGTCTGCTGGAAGCACATGGAGTCAAATTATTCCCCGTGGACAGTGAACACTCCGCCATATGGCAATGTCTGACTGGTGAGGCAGCAGAGGATATCAAACGCCTGGTTATTACCGGCTCTGGCGGTCCCTTTCGCACTTTGCCCTTGGAGTCCTTCAACAATATTACTGTCGCTCAGGCGTTGAAACACCCCAATTGGGTCATGGGTCGCAAAATTACCATCGATTCGGCTACCATGATGAACAAGGGTCTGGAAGTGATTGAAGCACGCTGGCTTTTTCATCTTCCTGCTGAAAAAATAGATATTGTGGTGCATCCCCAGAGCATTATTCATTCCATGGTTGAATTCCTGGATGGATCCGTCAAAGCACAATTGGGCATTCCCGACATGAAAATTCCTATTCAGTATGCCCTGAGTTATCCCCGCCATCTGAAACAGGATTGGGAACAACTCGATCTCGCCAAGATTGGAACGCTCACCTTTGAACAGCCAGATCTTGAGAAATTCAAATGCATTCAACTGGCTTTTGATGCTCTGGAACAGGGGGGCAGTGTCCCCGTTATTTTGAATGTGGCCAATGAGACCGCGGTATATAGATTTCTGGATGGAGAAATCCCTTTTAACGCAATCCCCGAATTGATAACAAAAGCAATCGATGCCCACGAATTCCTTGAACACCCAAATCTGGATGATATTTTAGCTTTGGAGCAGTGGACGCAGGCATTTACAAAAAGGAGTTATAGAAGCTAAATGGGTTTCTTTTCATTTGATACATTAGTCACCATCGCCGCAGCTGTTTTCACGCTGGGTATTCTTATTTTAATACATGAACTTGGTCACTTTTTAGTGGCTCGAATGGTGGGAATCCGTGTTGAGCGATTTTCCATCGGCATGCCACCCCGATTACTCAGTATCCAGAACAAAGTGGATGGTTTCTGGATAAAACTTTTTATCCCCTGGTTTTTTCAACGCATTGCCAATGCCACAAGCATCGAGTATCGCATACGCAGGAAAAACCCCAAAGCCGGTGATACCGAATATTCCCTGAGCTGGACTCCTTTTGGTGGCTATGTGAAGATGTCCGGAATGATCGATGAATCCATGGATGGCGAGATTGTTGGGAAACCATGGGAATTTGGCAGTAAAAAGAGATGGCAGCAGTTATTGACCATATCCGGTGGTGTCATCATGAATACCCTCCTGGCTTTCGTCATCTTTAGCGCCATCATTTACTCAAGTGGGATGGATGAGCCAGTGGCAGGAACTTCTGTAGGCTCACTGTTGAGTACTGAGGAAAGAGAAGTCTTTCCCGCCGAAGCAGCGGGAATCATGGAAAATGATCAGATTGTGATGATCAACGGTCAAGCTGTCAATGAATGGGAAGATTTGACCGGGATTGTACATGACTTGCCTGGTGAAACCATCTCTGTGGAATGGTTGAGAAATGGAAGCCGCTACAGCGATTCCATCAAGGTGATCAAAGAGACAGTACCCACGCCTGAAGGAACGGTTGACATTGGCATGATCGGGATTGGTCGCGTCACGGAACACAGGGACCTCGGCCTGGTCGAATCGATTTCCTATGGTGCCAGGAGTACCTACATGTTTGGAACCCTCATGGCTCGTGGATTCTGGTCCATGGTCACTGGTGAGACCTCCATGGATCAAGTCGGTGGACCCGTCATGATTGCCAAAATGGCTGGGGATATGGCCCGTCGTGGTTGGTTGGATGTATTCTATTTTATGGCCATTATCAGTGTGAATCTGGCTTTCATTAATATTTTACCCATCCCCGGTCTGGACGGTGGGCATTTTTTAATCATCAGTATTGAGGGCATCATCCGGCGACCCTTGCCCCTCAAGGTAAAAATGATTATCCAGCAGGTGGGAATGTTATTTTTATTGGGTTTGGTACTATTTATTACCATTCAGGACATTTCCCGGTTATAGCTATCTTCGCTGATGATGCAAGCTCCCAAACATAAACCAGTAAGTGTATTGGTATATATTAGATATTCTTTTGAATTTCTGCTTCTGCTGGTTTTTAACATCATCTTGTTTATTCTGCCCTGGGCGCTTTCCTGGCGTCTGGGTCGAGGTTTGGGCTGGATTGCCTACAAGCTGTTCACAAAGCGTAAATCTACGGTCACACAAAATATTCACAGAGCTTTTCCAGAGATGGGGGAAGCTGATGTGGAGGCTCTGATTAAAGCCTGCTATTTGCATTGGGGGGAAGGATTCATTTCTACCCTGAAATTATGGATGATCAGCCAGCGCAAAGCCCGTTCTATCGTCGAAGCGCCTGGTCTGGATGATTATGTCCTCGGTTCCATCGAGAAACAGGAGCCCATTCTGTATTTTACTGGCCACTTTGGATCCTGGGAAATGGCTGGTCGCTACGTGGGGGGGCTCGGTGATGGAGCTGCTTCCATATATCGTATTCAAAAAAATCCGCTGGTTGACTGGTTCTTAACCAAAATTCGTGAATATCATCAACTGGAGCTGGTTAACTCATGGTCCGGATTGCCCGCCTTTGAAGAGGCTTTAAAAAGGACTTATGGATTAGCGGTAGTTGGGGATCAGTACAAGGGTAAAAAGGGGATTCAAGTTGACTTTTTCGGAATCCCGTCCTCGACTCCCAGAGGAGCGGCCATGTTAACCTATCGTGTGAAGCCAAAACTGGTTTTTCTGGCCTGTACCCAGCATCGCGGCCGTTATAAAATTAAGATTGAAGAAATTAAATATGAACTGCCCAAACAAATGACTGAGGAGTGGGTTCACGATATTACACAAACCCTTACCAGCAAGCTGGAGCAGGAAATTCGCAAGTATCCCGAGCAATATTTCTGGTTCCACCGTCGCTGGAGAGACCTGGATCGACAAGAGAGACTGGCAAAATCAGATTCATGAAAATCATTGGTCCCATTGATATCTTCCATCGCTTCTCCCTTGACCAGGTTGATATGATTCAATCGGTTTTGAGGCAGGGAAAGATGATTGTCTATCCCACGGATACCCTTTATGGCTTGGGTGCCGATGCTAGCTCGTCGGAAGCCGTGGATAGACTCTACAAACTCAAGTCTCGTAGCAATTCACCAGTATCAGTGCTTTTGCCCTCAGTCAATGAGCTGTTGAATATGGCCACTGGTCTGAGCCCAGCTGCGATTAAGCTCATCCGAACTTTCATGCCAGGCGCGCTGACGGTAATTTGTCGGAGCCATTATGGATTCGCCCCGCGCTTGATATCCCCAGGGGGTAGCATCGGTTTTAGAGTCCCTGGAGACATAATATCGCGTCAAATACCGGCATTGTATGAGCAAGCAATTACTACCACCAGCGTGAATCCGGCTGGTTTAACACCGGCTGCATCGCGAGCTGAGGTTGAAGCATATTATGGAGATCAGGTCGATCTCATGATTGATATTGGACCTTTGCAGAGATCCAAGGGAAGCACGGTGATTGATCTAACTTCAGCACCTTTCAAAATTCTCAGAGAAGGTGAAATATCTCGCCAAGTCTTGCAGGATTTCCTAAACTAACAGCCTTATGTATTTACGCATACTCAAACTGATCAAACCTTATTGGGCTCAATTAAGTACTGGCGTATTATTTTCCATAATAAATGTCCTTTTCCATTCTCTAACACTCTGGTTGTCAGCGTCTTTTATCACCACGATATTTGCAAATCCCGATGAACAGATGGTCAGCTCTGCTGAATCAATGGGTGCGAATATTGATCTCAATGAAAGGTTGAAGCAATTAACCAGTGAGTACTTCTTTTCGGGCAGTCAAGTTGATGCCCTGGCCACCCTGGCACTGGTCATTCTCTTCAGTTACCTCATTAAGTCTCTGGCCTATTATGGAAACCAGCTTTTTACCGGGTATGTCCAGGCAAAAGTTGTTCAGGACCTGCGTCTGAGTCTGTATCGACATTTTCTCTCTCAACCGCTGGCCTTTTTCCAAAATCGTCGCAGTGGCGATCTTATTTCACTGGCTATGAATGATGTTCTGAAAGTAAATCAAGCTCTGGCTACCACTTTTCATCCTCTGGTGATTGAGCCCCTCTATATCATTGCCTACCTGAGCATATTGTTCATTATTGATTGGAAGCTTACCCTGATTTCCATCCTTATTATCCCGGTCACAGCTCTCTTTATTGCGGTGATCAGTAAAAGTATCCGACGCAAGGTGGTCCGGGTGCAAGCCCAGTTGGGTGAAATTACCTCACGCTTCTCAGAGTTGATATCCGGTATTAGAATTATCAAAGCTTTTGTAAATGAAGAGAATGAGAATAAGCGCTTTGGAGCTGAGGCCCAAAAACTGTTCCGGCTTATGTTCAGGCAGATCAGCCTGCAGAGTCTGTCCCTGCCAGTGACTGAAATGCTGGGTGTCAGTATGGCCGTGGTCCTTTTATGGATCGGTGGCCTCCAGGTGCTTGAATATGGTACCATCAGTAGTTCCGATTTCTTAAGATTCATTGTGATCCTATTTGCCATTTATCAACCCATCCGCAACCTGGCAAAAGTTAATATCAGTATTCAGACGGGTGTGGCTGCAGGTGGCAGAGTGTTTAAAGTCATTGATATTGAACCTGCCATTCGTGACGAAATTGGGAGTAAGGAGCTCAAAGTTTTCGAAAAAGAAATTCGTTTTGAATCCGTGAGCTTTGTCTATGATCATTCCGAGATGCAGGCAATTAATAATATTAATACGGTGATCCATAAAGGTGAGGTAGTGGCCCTAGTGGGTCCCTCAGGTGCCGGTAAGACCACGGTAGTGGATCTGATCCCCCGTTTTCATGATATCACTGCCGGTAGTATTAGTATTGATGGCAGTGATATCCGCAGCTTGACTCGCGCCAGTATTCGGAAACAGATAGGCATCGTTTCCCAGGAAACCATTCTCTTCAATGATACAGTGTACAATAATATTGCCTATGGGATGGAAAGCAATGCCGCAGATGTTGAAGCTGCAGCCAGGAAAGCCAACGCCCATGACTTTATTCTCAAGATGGAACAGGGCTATGAAACCATGTTGGGTGAACATGGAGCCCGTCTCTCCGGGGGGCAAAAACAACGGATTGCCATTGCTAGAGCTCTCCTTAAAGATCCCTCAATTCTCATTCTGGATGAAGCCACCTCGGCCCTGGATACAGAGTCTGAGAAGGCGGTGCAGTCAGCTATTGAAACCCTGATGAAGGGACGAACTGTTATCGTCATTGCCCATCGTCTTTCCACCATTTTAAGTGCCGATAAGATATTGGTTTTGGATCATGGTGAGATTGTGGAACAGGGGAATCATGAAACCTTGAGTAAAGCAGGTGGACTATATGAGAAACTCTATCGTCTGCAGTTTGCCGGGGGAACTCCATCCTGATCCATGTGGAGTATTATTCCTCTTCGATACCCCGGTGGCGAAATGTCCATAAATCGTTTAATAAATAATTTAACACGGATGCGATGAGAATGGCGATAAGGTTTGCCAACATATAATATATGCCGACATAGTGGTGGAGGAGGAGCAGGATGATCCAGTTGAGTCCCCCTGCTATCCAGCTTACCAGCGTAAACCTGATCAGGCCGGTCCGGATAGCCTGAAACCCCTTCATCTCACGATCTGTCCAGGTGAAACGATGATTCCAGAAAAAATTATTAAAGATGGCAATCTGAATGGCGATGAGGGAAGCGATTGAAACGGGAACATACAGATATTCTTTTGCGTAATAAAGAATCGCGCTGTTAACAACAATGCCTGAAATGCCAACAAAAGAGAAGGAGATAAAGCGTTTGGGTATCTTAAATTGCATGGATGAATTTAATTTTATCGTTAGTAATGGATAGACAAAAAGTTTGAGGAACAAACGTGTCCTGTCTAGCTTCTAAATCAATGAAAATTGTAGCCAATATACTTGTCATTCTCCTGGCAATGTGGGGTTCAGGAGCTTCTGCTCAGACATATACATATAAAGTAAAATTTGGCATGGTTCACGCTGGAGCGGCAACTTTGGTCCAGAATGTGGAAGATGGTGTTCTCAACAGCCTTTTTGTCATGGAATCCTCCCCATGGCTCTCCAAGCTGTGGACGCTTTCGGATTCAGTCATGACCGAGTATGTAATTGATGTTGGACGTCTTGTCAGTCATACCAAGGCTATCCATGAGGGATCATACAACCGCAATTATAAGGTCACCTTCAGTGATAGCAACATGGCCACGGTGAACGGCAAGGACAAGGAAGTCGAAACCCAAAACCTGAGAGACATACCCAGCCTGCTCTATGATTTGTCTTTAACACAATTTCACGATGGTGACACCCTGCAGTATCTCATGTGGGATGGGCGAGGTGCCGGTGTTTTAAATCTCCTGGTGGAACATATCGACGAACCACCCTTTTTCCGGCCATTTTCAGAAACAGGTTGGCGTCTGACCCCCCTGAACAGTACCTCCAAATCCCGAGCAAATCAGATTCAACTCTCCATGTTATTTTCGATTTCCTTTCCTCACAAACCCACCAGAATTGAAATCGATACCAAATATGGCGGTGTACAAATGCGCCTGGAAGACCCCTGATTTTTCCGAAAATCATTCCGGACTGAGTCGTTACAGGTTATCTTTGACAACAATTTTTATGCTATGGAAATCAAAATAAATGGGATCAGCTATGCGACGTAAATTTCTGCTTTTGTTAATGCCCATCTTACTCTATCCCCAGGTCTATGTGCTGGAGGTAAAGGGAACGATTGATATGGGGCTGGCATATTTCTTTGAACGCCAGATTCCTGCCCTAAACGAGGCTGGCGGGGATGCCATCCTTCTGGACATAGATACTTTTGGTGGTCGGGTGGATGCAGCGACCATGATGAAGAACGCCCTCTTGAATTCCAAGATTAAAACCTATGCATTTATCAACACCAAAGCCATCTCTGCCGGCTCACTCATCTCTCTGGCATGTGATACCATCATTATGCGATCTGGAGCCACTATGGGGGCCACCACGGTCGTAGACGGGCAAAGCCAGAAAGCCAGTGAGAAAGCTCAATCGTATATGCGCGAGGAAATGGCCTCAACTGCTGAATCAAAGGGACGCAACCCAAACATAGCCATGGCCATGGTTGATGAATCACTGGATATTGATACACTCATCACCGCTCAGGGAGACACACTCTACCTGGACGACATTGAAGGTGCCAGCGAAGGCAAGTTGCTCACCCTTAGAACCTCTACAGCCATGAAATATGGCATGGCTGACTATCAAATGGATTCAATGAGTGAAGTCTTGGACCATTTCGGCTTTTCAGGGCTGGAAATTGTACACGTTGTCCCCACCTGGTCCGAAGCAGTCGTTCGTTTTCTCACAGATCCCATCGTGAGCTCACTCCTTATGACCTTAGGTTTTCTGGGACTCATTTTTGAAATTCAAAGTCCTGGTTGGGGGATACCTGGAACCGTCGGACTGCTGGCGCTCTTTCTCTTCTTCTCCACATCATTTATTGCCGATCTCGCCAGTATGATGGAGATTCTATTTTTGGTTGGGGGAATGATTCTCCTGGGCATTGAAGCATTTGTGATTCCTGGATTCGGGGTCGTAGGCATCCTGGGTATCGTCATCATGATATACGCCATGTTCACCATGCTCCTGCCAGTGGCACCAACCGCTGGTGATATCAACTCAGCCCTGTGGGGTCTGGTGATTGCAATTATTGGGGGTTTGTTCGGTCTGGGTCTCATGATCAAGCGGATGCTAAAAACCAAAGCCTGGGGCCGCATCAGTTTAGCTCAGTCAGAAACACAAGCCACCGGTTACAGTGGGAGCCTGGGATTAGAAGAAATGGTAGGTAAGAGTGGCGTGGCCCTGACCAAGCTGCGTCCTGCTGGAACGGCACTCATCGAAGGCCGGCGACTTGATGTGGTTACCCCGGGTACCTATATCGATAAAGATACAGAAATTACAATCATTCGGATTGATGGTAACCGGGTGGTTGTCGATAAAAAAGCTTAATAATTAATTACAGGAGGAATTGTGGAAGCTATACCCTTAATGTTTATCCTGATTGGCCTGGTTGCCTTTCTTGTACTATTTACTTATTTCATTCCAATTGGATTGTGGATAAGCGCAGCAGCAGCACAAGTTTATGTAGGTCTCTTAACCCTCATCGGAATGAGACTCCGTCGAATTCCGCCACCACTGATTATCAATTCACTGGTGAGTGCCCGTAAAGCCGGCATCGACCTGGATACCAATGTGTTGGAAGCTCATTATCTGGCCGGTGGAGATGTGAACAAGGTGGTTCTGGCTCTCATCGCAGCTGACAAAGCCAATATTGATCTGGAATTTCAACGTGCCGCCGCCATTGATCTGGCCGGACGTGATGTACTGGATGCTGTGAAGATGAGTGTTAATCCCCGCGTTATTGAAACTCCTCGGGTTTCAGCTATTGCCAAGGATGGTATTCAGCTCTTTGCCGTGGCCAAGGTGACGGTACGTGCCAATATTGATCGTCTCATCGGTGGTGCAGGAGAAGAAACGGTACTGGCTCGTGTTGGTGAAGGAATCGTCAGTTCGATTGGTTCCTCACTGTCACATAAACAAGTACTGGAAAATCCGGATATTATTTCCAAAAATGTGCTGGCCAAGGGTCTGGATGCAGGAACAGCCTTCGAAATCCTGTCCATTGATATCGCTGATGTAGATGTCGGTAAGAATATTGGTGCCACGCTGCAGATGGATCAGGCAGATGCCGACAAGAATATTGCTCAGGCGGTCGCTGAGAAGCGGCGTGCCATGGCGGTTGCTGCGGAACAGGAAATGAAAGCCAAGACTCAGGAAATGCGTGCCAAGGTTGTGGAAGCTGAAGCTGAAGTTCCCAAAGCCATGGCAGAAGCCTTCCGTCAGGGGAATCTGGGTATTCTGGACTATTATCGCATGGATAACATCCAGGCAGATACTTCCATGAGGAAGAATCTTTCCGGTCCTGACAAAACTGATAAGAAGTAAGGTAGAATCCTGATGGATTTAGACAACCTAGGTCCAATTGTTCTCTTTATTATTTATATGGCTATCTCTGCCTGGTCCAAGCAAAACAAGGCCAGGCAGAAAGCCATGCCTAAGGAGAACCCAAAGTTGCGACCATCTCCCCCTGTTTCCAAACCCATGCAAGAAGTGGGGGGGATTCTGAGTCAACTCAAGAAGGAGTTGTTTGAGATCGATGAAGAACCTCTGGTCTTTCAACAGGCCATGCCTGAATATGAAGAGGAGGTAGAGATTCCCGAGTTTGAGCCTGAACCCAAGCCCCAATTTGTTGAAGGTTCTGTGAAAACCAAACCTATCCGACCCCTTGAGAGGGTGACTTTGGATTACAGCCTTTCCGCTGGTCAGTCATTAGATGAGCTTCTGGAACCCTTCTCTAGATTAGAGCAAGGGATCATTTTGCATGAGATTCTGGGCAAGCCCAGGGCCCGACAGCGGAATGATGAATGGTTCCACAGGAGCTAGGAAAAATAATGTATTTAAAAAAAGAGGCTGTCCCAAAAGGGCGGCCTCTTTTTCGTTATAGGGGTATAAGGGGTATAGCGTATACTGGCATATATGACTGTTAATGATATAATTATAAAGGAAGCAACTCCCACCAATGTTAGGGCCAAAGATTACGAACATTACCAGTCTCCATTATCTAGACCAATGAATACCAGAGAACCATCTTAGAGGGGTTGGTAAAGTAATCGAAGAGGTCATGTTGGTTGCGATTACTCACAATCTCATGAAGTTGTTGTGAAGGATAGTGAAAATCCTTGAAGAGCAGATTCCCTTAGCCCTCTATATACCCAATTTAATATTTCTTGATGAAAATGGAGCTATATCGATACAACTCGTGATATTTAAAGAACTCTGAACCAAACCGCCCTGTATACCAAAAGAGGCCGCCTCAGGTTCTGAGACAGCCTCTTTTTTATTACTTAAATTCAGGAGACTTATTCAGGCTCTGATTCTTCAGCTTTTTTATCTTCGTCAGGAGTCTCGGAAGGGTTCTCTTCCTCGGCTTCTGCCGCTTCAGCCTCAGCCCGTTCATCTGCATCCTTACGCTTGATCAAATCCTGATCATCTTTATGCTTGGTCAACACGATGAATGAGGTGGAGAAGCCAGTTGCCAGTGTTGCCAGGGCATAAGCTGGCACGGCCAGGTGAGCCAGTAGGGTGAAAAATCCAACCAAAACACCGCTAATGGCCTGTGTGAGTGTCGCCGAAACGACTGCTGGTGCCGCTGGTGCACAGCCCGCGCAACCACCACCGCAGCCTGAGACGGCGGGAGCAAAAATACTGCTTAAACAATTAGGCATTAAATAACAGGATGAGTCACAGCTAAAACCACCAAACACATTGGAGGGGAGGAAGCTGTAATTGCCGAATAAGTCCATCCCCACCTGTTTGATGGCTACGTAGGCATTGCCCATGATCATCTCATGGCCAAAAACCATTTCAATAAATTTGAAGCCTGAGAGAATGAATAGATAAAAGATCTGATAGCCTATCATGGCAGCCAGGATGGTCATGAGTGTATAGGTGATGAGACGAACTGGTTGATTCCAGAGCAGGGTATAAGAACCAAACATGGAACCCATGGTATCTTCTTCAGCACAAGCGACGATACTGGGGGACATGAAAACCCCCACAGCAAATGACAGCGCAGAAAATGTCAAAAAGAGTGCCGTAGGCAGAAAGATGACAAACATGAGACCATAAAAAATAATATCCAGCACCGGCCATTGAGCCAACCAGCCAAAGAGGGCTGCCAGCAGCACAAAAAATCCGACGGTGATCGCGATGGAGATCGGTCCGAAAAATACAGGGAACCAATTTTTTAGAGCCCATTTCCAACCATCTCTGGATGAGTAGAATAAATCACCCTTGTACTCTTTAATGGTGATTTTTGCCACAGAAGTGAGTCCCAGCCAGATGGCCACAAAGGAAATCACATAGGCTAGTGAGACAAGGGTGCGTGCGAAGAATCCCGTAGAATCAGTGATACAACACGATGGCATGAGATGATAGCTGGTCCAGATGCTCCCAAAGGATTTTCCGTCAACAAGTAGAGCTAGATAGGTGAGGATAACAAAGGCAAGGTAGGAAACAAACAGGGCTTCCAGCATGACCAGCATGCGACGACCCAGTGCCAGACGTGGCGCGCGAAACATATCCTTGAAATTGAAATACAGTTGAGTTTCAAGCATGGGTGATTCTCCGTATTGAAGTTTTAATAGTTGGGCGAATTACATTTCCTGTCTTACAAAATCAACCCAGACAGGGAGATTAGTAGTTTCCTGGATTACTTTGGCATAGGCTTCAGCTTCATCGGAATGCTCAAAACTGCCGACACGCAGACGAAAATATATTTCATCTTTGTCCTTGAAAAAAGCTCTCTGAATGTAACTGGATATCCCATATTTATCCTGCAGCTCACGAGATGCGGCCTTGGCTGCATCGAGGGAAGGCCAGGCTGAAACTTGAATGGTGTAAGTGCGGGTAGCAACAGGGATCAGATTTCCTCTGGCGAAAGTAGCAGCGGGTTTTGCCTTGGTGACTTTCTTTTTCGCAGGAGTACTTTTCCGGGGCTTGGTCACCTCACCGGGAGCTTTCACTTTGGAGAGGTAGCGTCTCTGGACACCATCATCGGTGAGAGCCACTGCAGGGGTATCAGAAATGGTGGTGTCTTTTTCCTTGGAAGCATCCAGCACATGCTGGGGGATTTCACCCATCACCAGGGTATTGTCCTCACTCATCACCGCTTCATAAAAATAATTGGTTTTTTCAGCCTCACCATTTTCAATGACTTCTAAAACCACATCATATTTTCCTGGTACATCAGGGTGAAAGGAAACTAAATCAAGGGTATCAGCAGGCAGAAAACCTAGCAATTTGCTACTATCCGGCAGTTGGGCGAAGATCCAACTGACCCGCTGTCCTTCGACAGGTTCATCTACTTTTAGAGTGACATATTCACCCAGTTTGACCTCTTCGCGTCCAAATCGGCTATTCCACATGTCACAATTGACCATAATGCTTAGAACTATCAGAATCAATCCAGCGCGCTTAAGTAGAACATTATTAGTCATTTCTGCCTCCTGATACAGGCTAATAATTAGAGATTAGAGGCGATAATTTCAGCCCCACTAAAGAAAAATGCAATCTCTTTCTCAGCATTCTCATCTGAATCAGAGCCGTGAACCGCATTTCGACCCTTATTCTCTGCATACATTTTGCGGATTGACCCTTCCGCTGCTTCCGCTGGATCGGTGGCTCCAATCGTGTCTCTCCAGGCCTGGACAGCACTGTCTTTTTCTAAAGCCATCACGAATGTTGGTCCAGAGGACATGAAGTCGACCAGCTCACCATAAAAAGGACGCTCTCTGTGAACCGCGTAGAATTCTTCGGCCTGGGCACGGGTAATCAATGTCAGACGACCTGCTTTTATTTTGAATCCTGCCTGAAGTGTGGCATCGATGACTTTTCCCAGTTTACCAGATGCCACGGCATCAGGTTTGATCATTGCGAATGTTTTGTTACCCAAAGTATTAAACTCCTATAGCGTTTTATTGTGTATCACTCCTTTAATCAGCCGTTGCTCATGGCGTTGATTGGCCAGGAAAAATCCAAAGGGTCTCGACCTGGCAATCAGGATGATACATTATTTATTTGTTTAAAATTGCTTCCATGAGCTCACCAATGCCTGCCGGGCTTTCTGAAACGGCAATACCTGCCGCTTTGAGGGCGGCGATTTTATCCGATGCAGTTCCTTTGCCCCCGGAAATGATGGCGCCGGCGTGACCCATGCGACGTCCAGGAGGAGCTGTGGTACCAGCAATAAAGGCCACGATGGGCTTGGTGAAGTTTTTTTGTGCCCAGGCAGCCGCTTCTTCTTCTGCGGTTCCTCCGATCTCTCCGATCATGACCACTGCGTCAGTACCTTCATCTTCATTAAATAATGTCAGCAGATCAATGAAGTTCGAGCCGATGATTGGATCACCACCGATACCAATACAGGTGGATTGACCAATACCGCGGGAGCTCAATTGATGAACTGCTTCATACGTCAGGGTTCCACTTCTGGAGATCACGCCAACTTTACCCTGTTGATGAATAAATCCTGGCATGATACCAATTTTTGCAGCCCCGGGCGAAATGACGCCGGGACAATTGGGACCCACCATGCGGGTCTTTTTACCAGCCATATATTCATGAACTTTCACCATGTCAGAAGTAGGAATGCCTTCAGTGATGCAAATAACCAGATCCAGCTCAGCATCCACTGCTTCCATGATGGCATCAGCAGCAAATGGCGGGGGCACAAAGATGACCGAGGTATTGGCCTGTGTCGCATCCCTGGCTTCTTTCACTGTATTAAAAATGGGGATGCCAGCTTCTGTCTTCTGTCCCCCTTTACCCGGGGTGACACCAGCCACAACCTGGGTTCCATATTCCAGCATCTTGGCAGTATGAAAGGATCCTTCACCACCGGTAATTCCCTGGACGACAAGTTTTGTATCATTATTTACTAAAATCATGTGATTACTCCTTGATGGCTGCAGTAACTTTTTCTGCAGCTTCGGCCAGACTGGTGGCAACAATAAAATCCATATCAGAATCTGCCAGTAATTTGGCACCTTCGCCGGCATTGGTCCCGGCCAATCTTACAACCAGCGGTACGTCAACCTTTACTTGCTCCAGAGCTTGAATGATACCCATAGCCACGCGATCACAACGGACAATTCCGCCAAAAATATTGATCAGGACGGCCTTCACGTTGGGGTCACTCATAATGATGCGAAACCCATTGGCAACGGTTTCAGGATTGGCAACACCCCCTACGTCGAGGAAGTTGGCTGGTTCCCCACCATAGAGTTTGATAATGTCCATGGTTCCCATGGCCAGACCAGCACCGTTGACCATACATCCCACATTACCGTCCAGCTTGATATAATTCAGATTGTATTTGGAAGCTTCAACCTCTGAAGGTTCTTCTTCACTGAGGTCACGATATTCCAGGATGTCTTTGTGTCTGTAAAGGGCGTTGTCATCAAAATTCATTTTGGCATCCAGAGCCATGACATCACCGCTCCCCGTGACAACCAGGGGGTTGATTTCAACCAGGGAGGCATCGGAAGCATTAAAAGCATTCCACAGAGCAAACATGAATTTCACAGCCTGTTTGACCTGGACACCCTCAAGACCCAGAGCGTAGGCCAGTTTCCGAGCTTGAAAAGCCTGGAGACCCAAGCCTGGTTCAATCCACTCCTTGATGATCTTTTCAGGACTTTCAGCGGCTACTTTTTCGATTTCCATGCCACCTTCAACTGAAACCATAAAGACAAATTGTCCGGTTTGTCGGTCCAGCACGATCCCCATATACAGCTCTCTGGCGATATCAATGCCTTCTTCGATGAGCAGACGACCCACCTTTTTACCTGCAGGGCCTGTCTGATGGGTGACCAGGGTTTTCCCTAAAATTTCATTGGCATACAAAGTGACTTCGTCAAGGTTTTTGGCAATTTTTACGCCACCAGCTTTACCGCGCCCACCGGCATGGATCTGGGCTTTGACCACAAAGATATTTGAGTCGAGAGATTTGGCTACGCTTAAAGCCTCTTCTGCAGAAAAGGCTACGCCACCGTTGGGGACGGGGACATTGTACTTGCGAAAGATCTCTTTCGCCTGATACTCATGAATATTCATGTATTACTTCCTCTTTTTGTCAGTGATCTCAACCATATATGAGATCTATATTGTAAAATAATCAAGCTGTGATAATGGTTCCGTTTTTCCCTGATGCATCTTTTTTGATCCCCTCAATACTGGTGATGATGACCTGCTTCCCGCCACCTTCCAGAAAACGAATACTGGCTTCAATCTTGGGACCCATGCTGCCAGGAGGGAATTGACCATCTGCCATATATTGTTGCGCCTCACTCAGGGTGAGTTTTGAAAGAAATTGCTCATCTGCCTTGCCATAGTTCAGGGAGACCTGGTCCACAGTAGTAAAGATATACAAGAGTTCGGCACCAATCTGAGTGCCTAGGAGGGCAGAGGCCTTATCCTTATCGATGACAGCATCCAAACCTTCAAGATTACCATCAACATCCCTGAAAGCAGGGACCCCGCCACCGCCAACTGCAATTACAATATGACCAGCATCGATAAGTTGGCTAATCACTTTGGAATTGATGATATCTATGGGCTCTGGGGATGGAACCACCCGTCTCCATTTGCCGTTATTCAATTGTTTTATCGACCAGCCAAATTGACTCGCTTTTCTTTTGGCCTCTTCTTCTGGTAATTCCGTCCCGATATATTTACTGGGATTCTGAATGGAGGGATCATTTTCATCAACCAGCACCTGTGAAATCAGGGTGACCACCTGTCGGTCAATACCATCTTGTCGGAGGCGGTTGATGAGGGATTGTTCGATCATGTAACCCATGCCACCTTCAGTATCAGCGACGTTGATGCCTAGAGGTAAATAAGGTATCGATCCAGCCAGTTCCTCAGTACGCAAGGCAGCGTTACCCACCTGTGGTCCGTTACCATGGGTAATGACGGGAATAATGCCCTGTTTTAACAGGTCAATGATCGACCCCAGGCTTTCTCGAGTGTGTTTAAACTGGTTTCGAATGGTATCAATTTCACCGGGTGGAGAAATTGCATTTCCACCCAACGCCACGACTGCTTTTCGCAATGGTTTCTCCTTCAAGAATAAAAGCAAAGTAATGTATTTGCTGTGATAGGAAACTCAACCCAAATCAAGGGCTGCAGGACATTTTGTTGGAGTAATAGTTAGTTAAAAATGGAGCCAGCGTTCAGGGCTTTAGTCCTGTATAGCATCCTCGGCTTCATCTTCAAAAAGGTAGTCAGGAAGGCCTTGATTGACTTTGTAATTTTTAAATGAAATGCTAATGGAACCCTTCAGCCACTCATCGGTAATCTGGGTCTGAAAATCTTTCAGTTCAGTCGGTTTTTTTCCCAAGCGCTGGAGGTTTTTAAAATCAGGGGGGAAGGTCATATTTATCTGTGTTGAGCTGGGTAAATAGATACCATCGACTTGATCGTATTCCGAATGAAGATGAAAAAATTCCTGGCCATCATGGGATACCCAGGCCTGCGTAATATTTCCAGTCTCCTTTTCGACAAAAAAGCTGATCTTGCCGGGTTCATTCATAAAAGTGTCTTCAAGAGCCACCTCAAACACTGGCTTGCCATTCACCAGTGAATCATTCACCACCAGGAGTGTCAGGGAGTCCCGTAAAAAGGTGAAAAAAGGTTGAATCCCTTGTTTGGGTATAATGGCAAAGCCTTTCACTTCGACCTTGCTCTTGTCCGGGGATTTGAACAGATAATGAATACTTCGTGAGGGCATGCGAAATCCCGGTATGTCTACAGCAAGCTTGATATCCACTTCGTAATCCTCAATCCGCTCCCAGTTTTCCAGCATCAGATTCCGGATTTCCTGGGAATTTGGATAATCCTGAGCCAGAGTGCCAACGGTGAGGCAGCTCAGGATAATAATAACAAGGGATCTATATATATGAATCATGAAAGGATATCCTTTCTACGGAATATGATGAGGCCAATACCGAGAAACATGACGATATTGGAAACAATCAGCCCCAGTCCTCTGAATAAATCAGCCCAGGGGATAGGATCATAAAAAGCCTGCTCCCAGTTGGAGAAATAGGTAGTGAAGAGATAGGGTTGAATGCTTTTAAACACATCCAGGGGCAAGGTCGAAACCATGAGAATAAATATGAACAGTGCCATGGTTCCAATAACAGGTCCCACAGCATTTCTGACCATGGTAGAGAAGAAAATCGCAATGGAGCTCACCAGGACCATATTCATGAATGAGAAGGAGTAGGCGATGAAGAACCGTCTCAGTGCATCACTGGATTCCAGAATAAGCACACCATCTTGAAAGACCAGCATATCACCAACGCCGTGCCAGGCCAGTCCCAGTCCCAGCGTTAAAATGCCAAAATAAAAGACAAATATGAAGGTATAGATCATAGTGGCCATGACTTTGGATATGAAAATACTCAAGCGCGAGATGGGCCGTGTTGCATAAACTCTGAAGGTTCCATTGGCCTGTTCTCCGGCAAAAATATCGCCACCAACCAGGGCAAGGAGAAAGGGAATATGAATCCAGAAGAAATTCATGATAAAGTAGGCTGCGGTAAATCCATTGGTTGGAGATCCTTCAATAAAGAACATCTCAGAGACTGAAGACTCAATTTCTGCTTCAATATGGGAGGTTCCCATACCGTAACCCCAGAGGATGAGGGGGACGATGATGGTAAACAAGATGATACCGATATACGATCTCACCAATGAGAAGATTTTGTAAAGTTCGTTCCGGGTGAGGGTGAAGATGATCATTTTCCCTCCATGAGTGAGAGAAAGTAATTCTCCAGACGATTCCGCTGAGACACTGAAAAAATATTGATTTTTGCAGCGGCCATGAGTCGGATCAGCTCGGGAATTTTGCTATAGTGAATTTCAATTCTGATGGCGTGGGCCAGAGGTGTGACCTGAGAGACCAGGTCGTTTTTTTCCAGGAAAGTCAGGGTTGCTGCTGAATCCTCAACTTCCAGTTCCACGGTCACATCACCAATATTGTCGAAAATATTCTGCATGGAACCCTGGGCAGCCAGTTTGCCATTGAAAATGAGGGCGATATCAGAGCAGATCAATTCAACCTCATGGAGGAGGTGGGAGGACAGGAAGATGGTCACGTTCTCCTCAGCGGCGATCTTTAAAATAAAATCCCGGATTTCATGCATCCCCTGGGGGTCAAGTCCTGTGGTAGGTTCATCAAGGACCAGGAGTTTCGGATTCGGCAGGAGTGCCTGGGCCAGTCCAAGACGTTGTTTCATGCCCTGGGAGTAAGTTTTGACTTTATCTTTACGTCGTTTATACAAGCCAAGGAGATTTAAAAGTCTGTCAATATGTTCATCACTATCATGGCCAGTGATTCGACCAAGCATCTTCATATTTTGATAGGCACTGAGGTTTTTATAGAAATCGGCCCGGTCCACCAGGGCGCTCATATCTTGACGAACCTTATGGCCTGAAAGGCTTGATTTACCCAGTATTTCAAATTGTCCCTTGTCGGCTGCTATCAAGCCAGCGACGACTCTGATAAGGGTCGATTTTCCAGCCCCATTAGGTCCCAGAAATCCAAAAATTGATCCACGGGGGACCGTGAGACTCACATCATCCAAAGCCTGAATCGATTTAAAACGTTTGGATAAGCCATAACAGGCCAGGGCGGGTGAAGACTGCTTTTCAATAGTTGTGGCTATGGATTGGGGGGTCATTGCTTCCGTTTCAGTCATGCCGTCTTCACTTGTTTAGGCGAAATATTCGAGAGGATGTATTCAGCAACAGCTGTGATGGTGAGGCTGGGGTTCACGCCCAGGTTGGCCGGGATAACCGACCCATCGACAACCCACATGTTTTCATAGCCGTGCACCTTGCCTTTAAAGTCGCAAACCCCATCTTGTTCCGTTTTTCCCATGGCACAGCCACCAAGGATATGCGCAGTAGAGGATACATTGAACAGCACTTCGGGTAAAACGCTGTAGGCATTGCCTTCCATTTTCTCAGCCATTTTCTCCGCCACTTTGTTGGCAATGGGTATGTAGGTAGGCACCATGGGGACACCTGGTGCTTTGGCAGAGTTCATGCTCCGCCGTCCCAGACGCCACCAGCGTCGCTTGAAATCAAACTTCATATAGTTTTCGACTGTCTGCATCACCAGCAAGATGGCTGTGCGATGGGCCCAGTTAAATGGATTGAGTGATTCCAGGGCTTTCAAAGGATGCTGGATAACGGTTCCCAGAAAGCGGATGGGTCGAGGCAGCCAGCCTCCGCCACCGACGAGCAGGGTGGTCAGCATGGCCATGGCATCGGAGCCCTTGGGGTAACGCACTACTTCCACATGGGTATCCGGGTCGGGATAGATGCCCGAGGTAATGGCGATTTCCTTGGAGTAGTTAATATCTTTTTTATTGGTCTTGACGCCGATGAGCGCTTCTGAGTTGGTCCGGATCAGATCACCCAATCGCCTGGAGAGATGGGGGAGATCGCCATTTTGTTGAGATTTCAGCAGTAATTTAACAGTACCCATGACACCACCTGATAGAATCAGTCCTGTGGAAGTATAGGATTTCACTTTATGGCGGAATCCAGTACTCTTGCGGGTCAAAATGCGGTAGCCTTCACCGCGATTCAATATCTGAGTGACTTCTGTTTCGGGGATGATATCCACACCCAGTTTTTCAGCGAGATAGAGATAATTTTTATCCAGAGTATTCTTGCCACCATCGCGGCAGCCCACCATGCAGGCACCACAGAGGGTACATCCCACGCGGGGAGGGCCTTCGCCATTGAAAAAGGGATCTGGTACTTCGTTCCCGGAATTCTCATAAAACACCCCAACATCATTAATATGGAAGGTGTCTTTACCGGTGAGTTCCTGCCCCACTTCAGCCAGCATATGATCGGTTGGAGCCAGTGTGGGACTGGGAGTGGCACCCAGCATACGTTGGGCCGTGGCATAATGGGGGGCCAGTCTGGTTTTCCAGTCGCCGGGTCCCCATTCGGGTTTTTTAAAAACTTCATCAGGGGGAATCAGCAGGTTATTGGCGTAAACCAGACTTCCGCCACCCACACCTGCTCCGTGCAGAATAAAAACGTGTTTTAAAAGTGTCAGGCATTGGATGCCATAGAGTTTGAGCTGGGGTAGCCAAAAATATTTTCGAAAATTCCAGTTGGTTTTGGCAAAATCCTGGGGTTGGAAGCGTTTCCCTTTTTCGATGACGGCCACGGTGTAACCTTTTTCAGCGAGACGCAAGGCCGAAACAGAGCCCCCGAAGCCGGAACCGACGATGATATAATCATAAGTGTTGGACATGTAAAAATCTAGCCTGGATTGGAACTATTGGTATAAAAAAAGTCCCGATTACCGGGACTTTTTAAATTTTTTCTAAGTATTGGATAAAATCAGGCAGCTTTAACCACTTTCCCTGACTTAATACAGCTCGTGCAAACTTTCTTATGTGTGGTTTGACCTTCCACAGAAACGCGAACGTTTTGCAGATTAGGTAACCAGCGGCGCCGAGATTTTTTGTGTGAGTGACTCACATTGTTGCCCGTAACCGGACCTTTTCCACATATATCACATCGTTTTGCCATTTTCATACTCCCATATTAAAGCGCGCAAATATAGACGGACATGTCCCTGTGTCAAAGAATATTTCACATAGATTCAGGAACGTGGGAATTTGGTGTGAATAACTGATTAAACAGGTTATGGTTGAATCATTGCTATTTGCTGGCTAGTTTTGAGGCGCTAACCCTTTCCCATCCATAACCAAGCTCATATTTTCAATTTATGTCAGTATTCTAATGACTGGAAATTGGAAATAGTTGCAGTGCTCGTTTCGATCCGCACCCGGTGCAAAATCGATTCAATGATTCAGTCAAATCAAACAATATTCTTATTAATAACAAGCTTGAGGAGGTGACCCAATGTCAAAAATACCCTTACACATGCAGGAATCTGCTCGAAGAAGGCAGCCTTCAGGCCCAGATAGCACGACTGGCGTGGAGGCTCGTGCAGAAGAATCCTTAATGTCGCAATATCGCAAAGCCCTCCGGGGTCGGCATTACAGCAAAAGAACGGAAAAGACTTATTCTCGGTGGATTGTCCGATTTATTCAATTTCACCATATGCGACACCCCAGGGAGATGGCTGAGCGAGAAATTAACGCCTTCTTATCTGATCTGGCGGTCACTGGGAAGGTGAGTGCTTCGACTCAAAACCAGGCGCTGGCGGCAATACTATTTCTCTACCGGAATATCATTGGTCGAGACGTGGGTGATCTGGGTGATTTAATTAGAGCCAGACGGCCAGAGAGAATTCCAGTCGTCATGACCAAGGCTGAAGTGAAGTTGATATTGATGCAGATGGACGGACGAGATCGGCTTATGGCGGAGCTCATTTATGGATGTGGTCTCAGACTAAACGAATGTCTTGAATTAAGGATCTGCGATGTGGATTTTGAGAGAAATGAGATTATAGTGAGAAATGGGAAGGGTTCCAAGGACCGAGAAGTGATGCTTCCCGGGGCGCTTAAAATTCGACTCCAGGAACATTTAAACGAAGTTCGCCGGGTTCATGGAAGTGATCTGGCAGCCGGGTATGGACAAGTTCCTTTACCTGGGGCATTGAATCGAAAGTTTCCGGGAGCATCGCGGGAGTGGCGCTGGCAGTGGGTCTTCCCCCAGGAGCGGCGCTGGAGGGATAGCCAGTCAGGCAAGCAGGGTCGTCACCATATTGATGCCACAGTATTGCAGCGGGCCATAAGGCGAGCGGTAGACAGAAGTGGCTTGACCAAACGGATCAGCTGTCATACCTTCCGACACTCTTTTGCCACGCATTTATTAGAGGGGGGATATGACATCCGGACAGTTCAGGTTTTACTGGGTCACAAGGATTTGAAAACGACCATGATTTACACCCATGTCCTGAACCGTGGTCCTGGAGGAGTTCGTAGTCCGCTTGATGAATTATGATGATAGGGGGAATGGGCCGCAAAAGTCTCTCATAAAGACATGGCGGGAATGGTAGGCTTGCTTACGCGGGGTCAAGCCATCCCGACAGAAGTTAGCGGCTTATGCGGAACTGCATAAAAGCCAGAGATAAATACCCCGTCCGCTTTCGGAGTGGGGGTGGGCATGTTGAAAAGGACTTGGAAGCTTATGAAGAACATCACAACCGTAAATAATGAATACAAAGAACAGTCTAATTGTTGTTAGGTAGAAGCTAATGTGGCTGATCACGAAAAAATATGGCAGGTCAATAGATCATCTTCGAAACGTTCTAGTGTTTGGTGTGATTTTATTCTCGAACGTAAATTCGATATATGCATCCGAAACTGTCATTGAGCAAA
>JAIPGJ010000090.1 GCA_021736185.1 Fidelibacterota bacterium
GCCGTTCTCGAAGAAGAATTAAAACATGATTTAACCGGCGGCATAATTAAAAGTCATGTGCATTTGGAATTGTAGCTTGAGTAGGCATATTGCCAGCATGAATAAGTTGAGACTACAGCAGAAACGCCACCTCATCAATTTGATCCGTGAATTTTTCACGAAGCAGGGATTTTTTGAGATGGAAACCCCGCTCCTGGTTCCTTCACCCGGCATGGAAGTCCATTTGCATGGCTTTCAAACCGATTATATCAATACCCAGGGAAAAATTGAGAATTTTTATCTACCCACGTCACCAGAGTTTGCCCTGAAAAAGGCTTTGGGGTCTGGCTTCACAAAGGTGTTTGAAATCGCCAGGGTATTCCGCAACCGGGGTGAGTTGGGACTTTTGCATCACCCGGAATTCAATATGCTGGAATGGTACCGGCCGGGGAGTTACCTGCAGGTCATGGAAGATGTGGAAACATTCCTTGATTATCTGGTCAGGCACTTCAATGCCATCCCCATATCCGGGGGTGAGTATTGGACCAAATCCATCAAGCGAACAACCATCAAAGATTGTTTCCAGACCTATGCGGGAATGGATCTTGAGGCAGGTCTAAAAAATCTCAAGCTTTGGCGTGAGACTGCCGCAAAAGCCTTGTCTGAACAGATTCCACGAGATGATAGTTTTGAAGATATTTTCTTTCGTATCTGGCTAAAATTGATCGAACCCCGTTTGGGGCAAAATCGTCCTGAAATTGTATTCGACTATCCTGCCTCCATGGCTGCTCTTTCAAAGCTAAAAGCACCTGAAAACATGTGGGCTGAACGCTTCGAGCTCTATATCAAAGGTGTGGAGATTGGGAATGCATTCAGTGAGTTGACGGATTCGAAAGAACAGCTCAAACGATTTGAAGCGGCCAATCGAGAGCGAGAAGCACTGGGTTATCCTCCCCATCCCATGGATCTGGATTTTATCGAAGCCGTTGGCAAAATGTCTCCCACTGGAGGCATTGCCATTGGTGTGGAACGCCTACTGATGGTCCTTTCTGGTGAAACAGATATTCGTCAATGCTTTCTTTACCCAGTGACTGAAGCCAATCGCAGATAGAGGGTAAATGATGATCTTGATCCCAAAGCACCCAGGACAACATTACCATCCTGATCTCTCCAGTTAGATAGCTTGCGATCACTCAGGGGTAAACCTGAATACACATAATTGCCGTAGCTATTATTTAAACTACTTACTGTGATACGATACATCCCCAGTGGAAACCCGATGAAGCTTTCCTGAAAGAGCGGTAAGTCAGTTTCCAGATCAAGCTGGAATGCTGCTCGCGTATATGAATAAAATTCTTTGATCGAATCCGGTCTAAAGTACAAGTCCAGTTGCAGAGCCCCAAAAAATGATTCCTCTGGATTATTCCAGGTGAGATAGGCGTAGTTATTGGCTGGCGTCACCAGCGTATCATTCACCCAGAACGTATTGTCCCAGTTCAGATTCTTCGGGGTGGTAATGATATCTGTACTTGCAGAAATAATTTGTCCTGATGCAGTTGTAATTTCCACTGTATAGGTACGACTTGAATCCAATTGCACATCTGCATACTGAGCATCTGGAACATAGCCTCCATAAGTATAGGTAATATAGGGATTTTGAGCAGCTACATCAGGTGGACCGCCTGGTCCATAACTGACATCAAAAGATTCGGCCTGAGTCTTCCAGACAAATTCTGCGACTAAAGTTGATGTCATTGAATCCCTTAAAACCACTGCAACCATGGAAGAATCGTGGACTTGCGGCAATACCTCAATATAATCATCAACATGTGGTTCTCCAGGATCAGGCACGCCATTCCCTTGTCCGATGGGTGGTAGATTGGGTCCTTGATATTCTCCTCCAACGTCATCATTCAATGGTTCACCTTCGTCCCATTGGCCGTTACCATTCTCATCAGTATAGCTTTCCCAATCTCCATTGTCATCAATGCCGTTGAACAGGGAGGTATCAGTCACCAGGACGGTTCTATCAATGCGAATGATAGATTTAGAAAAATCCTGATTGTCCAGAAGACCCTCTATCCTCAATTCCACTTCATAGTTCTCAAAATCGTCAGCAAAGTCTGCTATGCTCAGTTCCTCGGTACAGGCAGAGAGGATCATGAGGTTGATGATTGTGAGTGTGATTGCGTATATATATTTTGTCATTTTCATCATATTCACCTAGAATTTGAATTCTACGCCAAAGGTGGGTAAAAAGGGAAACATCCCGATACCCTCAACGGTTCCTGCTGCCAGATCCCAGTTGTAAACAAAGGTATTGAAGTGATTCGTTACATTAATAATCTGGATTTTGAACAGACCCTCGATATCAAATGGTCTGATTTCCCTTGAGTAACTCAAATCGACTCTGAAATAGTCAGGATAACGTGCAGAATTGCGATCACCCTTTATTTCAGTCAGTCTTGAATAGGGGTTGGAATAGTCAAAAGAGGAGCCGTTCTGCGTGTAGATATAGCCAACTGTCGGTGTGTATAGATTTGAGCTGCTACTGCTGAGTGTTAAACCAAGGCTTGTTTTCTGCGAAGCGGCATAGCTCAAGACCACATTGACTGAATAGGGCTGATCGTATTTTGATTTATAAATCTCTCCATCATTCTCGAGAATTTGACCATCACCATTAAAATCAAACTCCTGAGAGCTGTTCATATATGAGACACCCAGCCATCCGGTGAGTTTCCCAGTATCCTTTTTCAAAAGGAATTCGGTTCCATATACTTCCGCTGTTCCTTCAGTATAGTCATCGTCGGGATCGACAAAATTCTGATTGGGATTGATAACCAGGGTATTGCTATAGGGCTTGTAGTAGCCTTCCACGCTGGCAAACCAGCCCTCTCCCAGCCATTGTTCGAATCCCAAAATAAAATGCTGTACAGATTTTGCTTTATAATTTGCCGGGATGGGGTTCCAGAAGTCGACAATGCTCAAGATAGCGTCCTCATCCTGGGCGGTAAAAATGAACTGGTTATACTTACCCCAGGCACCCTTGAGGGCAAGATCCTTATTGAGCAGATATTTAAAACCAAGTCGGGGTTCATAATATAACTCATCATGCGCGGAGTATTTGGAAACCCTCAGCCCCCCCTGGAGCATGATCACCGGATTGGGTTGCCATTTCTCCTGGAGAATACCACTATAGATCATATTGTCTTCTTTTTCATCAATAAAATTGATATCACCATCTCCAATATTGAATCTGACTCCCAGAGCCTTTGCTTCAAAGCCCAGTGTCACGGTATGATCAGAAGAGATAAACCAATCCAGATTTTCTTTCAGCGTCCAGTCATCTATCTGGTTAAAGACCACAAATTGGTTCTCTGCACTATTCCCACCGCTATCGGTTGCTGAGTAGGCTAGATTGACATCGAATTCATAGGTGGTATTGGCTGCTGACAGGGTTGAGACAAATTTGGAATTGGGAATCCACCGCCATTCAATACTTTTGGTTGAATTTCCCCAATCCCAGCCAAAATCCACTTTCGCTTCAGATTGTTCCAACTGAAAAGCGATGCGATCCCTCCCTTTATAATGGGCAAAACTGAGTCGATTGGTTGGGTTAATATTCTGAATGACTTTCCCCTGGAAATCGTAAAAATAATAGGACCAATCCATGGGTTCATCCTTGGCCCAATAATAGATTCGTGCGAGCTGGTCAAAATAGGTACGCCTTCCAGAAAACATCCAGGATCCTTTTGCAACGGGACCCTCTGCCAGAATCTTTGAGCTCAGCAAATTCACCTCACCTCTGACTTGACTAATATCGAAATATTCGCCTAATTTTTTCTGGCCAAACAATTTGCTGTGTTTGGAGTCTCCCTCCCGGCTAGTGATACTGAGAACGGAGGATATGCGATTCCCGTACTTGGCTGGAAAGCCACCTGCAAGGAATTCAGCATCCGCAATGGCATCGGCATTAAAAGTTGAGAACACGCCTCCTAAATGAAATGGATTATAGATCTCAATTCCGTCCAGCATGATCAAGTTTTCATCTGGACTGCCCCCGCGAACGACCAGGGCGGATGAAAAATCGCTGGATGATTGAACCCCTGGAAGTAGTTGTAGGGTTCTGAAAATGTCTGCCTCAACAAAGGCCGGTATGACCTTCACATCACGCATGGAAAGGCTGATGGAACTGACCTCTACCTGCCTCTCAAAGCGTTGCCTTTCGGCAGTAACCACAACCTCCTGTCCTTCGATGGACATGGGTTGAATCTCAAAATCATGGCGCTCTTCAAGACCGGCTATTACGCTGATCTCCCGTTCCGTGCGTTCGTGGCCGATGACCGTGACCTGCATGGTATAATTGCCCGCTGGTATACCTGTAATGATATAATACCCGGAGTTATCGCTGGCTGCACCGATTCCAGTGCCTTTTAAACTAACATTGGCATACAGGAGCGGTTCGCCTGTTTGAGCATCGCGGAGGACCCCATTTATTCTACCATACCTGGTTTGCGCAATGCTCTGATTTATCCCAACCATGAACAGGATCAGAGTTAAGCTCAGCAGTGTGTATCTTCTCATTCAATCTTCTTTCTGTTTCAGCCAAATCTAATTCGGGCTACTTGCCTCGTGACATTATAATCTTGAATTGTGAGGATGGAAACAATAATTGCGCGTTTTGCGCGTTTTGAGTTATAGCCTGTCACCATCACATTCATTGTTTGCTTCCATTTCAACATGGGGCAAATCTAACCGATATCCGCTGGGGGGTAACTTTTAATCGAGGTATATGTAAATTATCGAGCTGAACCCATCCATTCCACGATAAACAAAAAAAGAAGGCAGGACCCCCTACCTTCTTTTCATGTGAAAAGGATTTTATCTGAGAGTTGACTAGTTCTCTTCAGATTCTCCTTTTTGTTGTTCAACACGGTAGACAATAAGATAGGCAGCGCCCACGGCAGCCGGGATGAGTCCCCACACCCACATTCCGCTGGGGGCTTCATCTGGTATGGCCATGGCCATACCAAGAGTCGTGATAATTCCCATAAACAACCACACCAGACCTGGCAAGAGGCGATTCCTTTTGATATCGGGGAACTTTACATCAACGCCTTTTTCAATAGCTGCAAGAATTTCAGTACTCTCGATTTTTCTTTTCTGATTTTTTAAGATCAGGGCGACAATTACTACAGCACCTGCAACTAAGAACATTGTGATAGGAATAAATGCTTCCATAACATTATTCATTTTTATCTCCTTCTATTCAAATTTTGTTTCATCGTAGTATTAGACCGAGAGCTTTTCAATTTTGTTGCAGGCTTTGGGACTTTTTTAAAAAATATAATTTTTGTCCATCTGCAACAAAATGTCATTTCTCGAAGTCTAAGTATTAATATGATCAAGATGATTCCTAAGACTCAAAACAGAATGGATAGCACATTTCGAGATATTGTGAGGAATCATGCAGATCGGATTTATAATCTGGCCCTGATGAAATGCAATCAGGTCACACTGGCTGAAGACATTTGTCAGGTAACCTTTATCAGAGTCTATAAAGGGCTACACGCTTTCAGGGATGAGTCCCAGATCGGAACCTGGATCTATAGGATTGCTTTAAATGTTTGCCATTCCATGATTAAAAAAGAATCCCAGATATCATCCAATATGGTACTGCTTGAGGATCGACCTGATCTCGAGCCGGTTGAACTCGATGGAGATGTCCAGGATATTTTCATCCGGGACACCCGGAAGGAACAAGTTAGAGCAGCAATATCTGCCTTGCCCACCATGCAGTCTGATGCCATCACTTTGTATTATTTAAAAGAATTTCAATACTCGGAAGTGGCAGAGATATTGGATATTCCCATCAATACGGTGAAATCACATATTCGCCGAGCTAAAACCAATTTAAGAAAATTATTAATGGAGGTCCATGATGAGACCTGAAAAAGTATCTGCACAGGATATCATCGATACGCTGCTCCAGAATTCGTGGGAAAAGCCACCTGACCATCTTGAGTATGAGCTTAAAGCGATTCCAACCAAGATCGCAATGGTTCAAAATCGCTATCTTGATCGACTGACTTTTATTCTAAATGCCATCCTCGTTTTCTGGGGAGTGGGTCTATCCATGTTATTCTGGAGTCCGCTGGAAAAATTGATTGCACACTATTCCGGGCTTATGATGGACTATAGTAGCCTATCCCCACAATTTCTTGCTCAACCACTTGTAGGAATAATTGCTTTAGCTTGTCTCATAGCCGGATGGGTGTGGCTAGATTTGGAAACACATCCCAGAGCGCCTCACTTCCGGGTTAAGTCCTAGGGAAAAAAAGAGCCCTCAATGGAGGGCTCTTTTTTATCGTTGCATTGAATGATTACCAGTTTTCACCCAGAAGTTCAAAATACTCCTGGGGATGGAGACAGGCTGGACAGGCTTTGGGGGCGTCTTCACCTTCGTGGAGGTAGCCACAATTGATGCAACGCCAGACCACTTTTCCATTGCGCTTGAAGACGCGACCTTCCTCCAGGTTTTTGGCAAGATCTACATACCTTTTCTCATGTTGTTTTTCAGCAATTGATATGGATTCAAAAGCAATAGCCACGGCTTTAAAGCCCTCTTCACGAGCTATTTTAGCAAATTCTGGATACATGGTGGTCCACTCATGCTCTTCGCCAGCTGCAGCTGCCTTGAGGTTTTCCAAAGTGGTCCCAATTTTACCAGCAGGGAATGTTTCTGTAATTTCCAGGTCGCCACCCTCCAAAAATTTGAAGAAGCGCGTGGCGTGTTCTTTCTCCTGGTTGGCTGTCTCTTCAAAAATCTGAGAAATTTGAACCAAGCCTTCTTTTTTTGCAGCACTTGCAAAATAGGTATATCTATTCCTTGCTTGTGATTCACCGGCAAAGGCAATCAATAAATTTTTCTCAGTTTGCGTCCCTTTAATACTACTTGCCATCTTCATTCTCCTTAAACGTTTTGATCTTGGGCTTGCATAAATTTTGCCAAAGGCTTGCTTTTGACATGAATTGTCTGTGTCTAAATCTAGGCCATTTTGAAACGATTCATACTTAAGAATAGAATCAATTTGTTGAAGAATAAATTTGGGCTAGATTCAAGACAATAATTGTTTGTATCTGCTAATCCTGGGGATTAGCAGTTTGAAAATATGGGCTTTGAGATTTTCATTTGCTGATCAATAATGCCTGGTGATTAAAAAGCCCGCTCATTCTCTCAGCCGCCGGACCTACGTTTATTTTTTTTATAAATAGGGTCTCAGGCCGACACGGTTTTCTTGGAAATGAGGAAATCTGCTCCCGTATTTGGAAAGAGAAGTCATGATCAATCAAAAGTTACACCCAGAATCGCCTGGCAGATGAATGCTGTCGGTATACAAAATGCTAGCTCTTCAGTAGTAAAGCCCTTGCCTGATATCTGGCTCAAGGCTGCTATGCTTGGCAGTTTGTGGGCTTCGGTTGAAATCATTCTGGGCAGTTTTCTACATAACTTGCACATCCCCTTTTCGGGGACTTTCCTAGCTTCCCTGGGCTTGATCCTGATGATTAATGGTTACAAGCTGTGGCCGAGTTCTGGCTTGTTCTGGCGGACTGCCCTGGTCACGGCAGCCATGAAATCCATTTCCCCTTCAGCCATCATCTTTGGACCCATGATTGGCATTTTCATGGAAGGGCTTATCCTGGAGATTTTCGTAAGACTTTTTCGGGGTAAATGGCCAGGTTTTGTCCTGGGCGGAGCCCTCGCTGTTTCATGGAGTCTGTTTCAAAAAATATTTGTTCTCCTCATGACCTATGGCCCTGATTTTGTTAAGCTTTATGAGCAACTTTACTTCATGGCATCCAAAAGTTTTGGATTTGAAGGTCAGGCTCCCTTCGATCTGGTAAAGGCCATATTCATGGTTGATTTAGGTTTTGGCGCTCTGGTGGCCGCACTGGCTTATCGCACGATTCATTCAAAAAACATCTATGCTTTTCCACTCTCAAAATTGGATGATCGACCCAAAAAAGAAGATCTCCTGGTTGCATCTGCTACTCAAGCTTATTCAGTACTTCTTTTCATGGTAAACCTGGTCATTCTCATTTTAGGACTTTCGCTGCTCAATGATCTCCCCCTACCCACAGGGGGTCTGCTGGTAATCATCTATGTCAGCCTGAATATTTTTCGCTACAACCGATCATTAAAACGCTTAAAGCGGCCTCAGCTCTGGATCCAGTTAATTGCCATTATGGGATTGTCAGGTCTCCTTCTGGGAGGTTGGGATAGCACAGCCGCTCTACTCATGGGACTTGAAACCGGGGTTGGCATGGCTATTCGGGCCTTGTTGGTCATTTTTGCGTTTTCAGCCCTGAGCATTGAGCTGAGAAATCCGGTTATCATTAGCTGGTTCACTCGCCTGGGGATGGGTGTCATGTTCGAATCTCTCTCCCTTGCTTTTGAAGTCTTGCCTCGCCTGTTAAAACGAGTATCTGAAATTGATCGCATCTGGAGGCATCCTTTTCGAACTTTAAGTCAATTATTAGCTGCCCTCGAGGATCTGCGGATTGAGCATACTCATGGCAAGCCCAGGGTCATAATTATTACTGGAAATCCCGGTGATGGCAAAACCAATATGATCAAAGCATTGGTCAATAGTGCTGAATTGAATGAACTCGAATTTTTCGGGTTTTATTCCGAGGGAGACTGGGTCAGGAATGAAAGGAATGCCTATCATATTGTAGATATTCATAATCATGACGCTGAACTCCTCTGCGAGAGAAGGGGTCCGGTTTCCCAATGGCGTGCAGGACCTTTTAATTTTAGGCAAGCAGGTCTTGAATTTGGATGTAGAATCCTGAATTCAATTCCCGCTGATCACCAGCAAAGTATTGTGATCATTGATGAGATTGGACACCTCGAGTTGAGGGATCAGGGATGGGGTGACTGCATAGACAAACTGCTGCATACAAAAACTCGGATGATCTGGACGGTTCGTCCCACCTTGCTGGATGCAGTGGTTGCAAAATGGGGACTGGATTATCATGTCGTTGATGTCAACACATACAGTGAAGAACAAATAGTCAGTTCAATCTTATCATTTCTGAATTGATCTCTGCTTGTTCCAGACCTTATCTAGACTATTTTTTTAATTGCTTAAGAATAAATATTAATGCCAACATCAGTTGGTATTTTAATTTTTGGCGCATTGTTTGCACATGCTTAAACGTCGTCAAACACTATCTTGGAAAAATGATTATAAGGGAGCCGAAATGAGTGAGGTAAAAAAATTTAATCCTGCTGCTGAATTCACAGCCAATGCACACATCAAGTCAATGGAACAATATCAGGAAATGTATGATCGTTCTGTAAAAGATCCAGATGGTTTCTGGGCGGAGCAAGCTGAGCGGATTAGCTGGTTTAAAAAATGGGACACTGTCGCTAATTATGATTTAGCGAAGGCTGATATCAAATGGTTTGAAGGTGGCAAACTCAATGTGAGTTATAACTGCCTTGATCGTCATGTGGAAGCTGGCCATGGTAATCGTAAAGCGCTGATCTGGGAAGGCAACAATCCTAACGAGGACAAAACTTACACCTATAATGAGCTTCTCGGTGAAGTCCAAAAATTTGCCAATGTCCTCAAAGCACATGGAGTTAAAAAAGGTGATCGTGTCTGTATCTATATGCAGATGATTCCTGAACTATCCATTGCCATGCTGGCCTGTTCGCGTATTGGTGCCATTCACTCCATCGTTTTTGGCGCTTTTAGCCCCGAATCGCTGCGTGACCGCATCAATGACTCAACCTGCAAGGTGCTCATCACCCAGGATACTGGTGTTCGCGGTACCAAACTTGATATTCCTATGAAATCAAATGCCGATGTTGCCCTCGCGGAAACACCTTCCATTGAGACCTGCGTGGTTGTAAAAAGAACCGGTGCTAAAGTAAACATGGTTTCTGGGCGTGATGTCTGGTGGCATGAAGGGATGGCCAAGGTTGATTCAGTATGCGCCCCGGAAGAAATGGATGCTGAAGATCCATTGTTTATTCTCTATACCTCAGGGTCAACTGGCAAACCGAAGGGCGTGCTCCACACAACAGGTGGCTACCTGGTTTACGCAGCATTAACCCATGAGTTGGTCTTTGATTATCATGAAGATGACGTCTACTGGTGTACCGCTGATATCGGCTGGGTCACTGGGCACTCATATATTGTCTACGGACCGCTGGCAAATCGCGCCATCACCGTGATGTTTGAAGGGGTGCCAAATTATCCTGATTTTGGTCGTTTCTGGGATGTTGTTGATAAACATAAAGTCAATCTTTTCTATACAGCCCCTACTGCCCTACGTGCACTCATGCGTGAGGGAAATCAATGGGTAGAAACCCGTGATCTCTCCAGCCTCAGATTGCTAGGTACTGTTGGTGAAACCATCAAGTCTCCCGAGTGGAACTGGTACTATACTATTGTTGGTAAAGGCAAATGTCCCATTGTTGATACGTGGTGGCAAACTGAGACAGGTGGAATTCTTATCACTCCATTGCCCGGTATTACCCCATTGAAACCAGGAAGTGCAACCATTCCTTTCTTTGGTGTTCAACCGGTCCTCCTGACTGAAGACGGCAAGGAGATCGAAGGGAACGATAAGTCTGGTTTATTAGCCATGAAAGCGGCCTGGCCTGGCATGATGAGAACCCTCTACGGTGATCATGATCGTTTTAAACTGGCCTATTTTTCAATGTATCCTGGCTACTACTTCACTGGTGACGGTGCACGTCGTGATATAGACGGCGACTATTGGATTACTGGTCGAGTGGATGATGTATTGAACGTGTCAGGTCATAGAATTGGAACGGCCGAAGTTGAAGGCGCCATCGGTAAAGCTGCTGGTGTCGCTGAGGCTGCCGTCGTTGGATTCCCCCATGATATCAAGGGTCAGGGAATTTATGCTTATGTGACCCTCATGGCTGGTATTGAAGGATCTGACGAAATCCTTGCGGGTATCATTGCCTCAGTTAAAAGAGAAATTGGTCCCCACGCGAAACCAGATAAAATTCAGTTCACACCAGCCTTACCAAAAACACGTTCTGGCAAAATCATGCGTCGCATTCTGCGCAAGATCGCCGAGAATGAAGTGGATAGTCTGGGTGATATTTCCACACTGGCCGACCCATCGGTTGTGGATAGTCTGGTCGCTGATAGACAATAAGACGAATCTGAAAACAAAAAA
>JAIPGJ010000091.1 GCA_021736185.1 Fidelibacterota bacterium
GAACACCCCTTGGTGTCGCAGTTTCAAGTTAATTCGCTTCCTTTCCAGAAGCGTTTTTTGTTTAATGGTCTGTCGCTGTGTTAAGATCTTCTCCTTTATTCCAAAGCACATGTCTGCCGGGGTCACATTATCAAGCGACTCGTCCAGCCTGTCATTAATGTAGTATTCTACCCATTTAGAGATCTCCATCTCAAGATCCCCAGGCAGGTAATAGTTATCCAGTTTGATCACATTCTTCTCATTTCGCTCGATGATGTCCCCGATGATCAAGGGAGATGGCTGGAAGTAACATGATCGGCCAGTGACCTGGACGGTGTTGGTCATATAACACAATATGGAATATGGGTAAGAAATTTAGATGGTGCCTGGGTATTTTTTGGGAATGTTCCTGATATACAACATCCAACATATTCTTATCTAGCTCATACCTATGCTGATATGGTTGGTGATGAACCTTATTGGTCAAAATTTAGGATTACAGGCCATACTCAAGATCCAGAGCAGTATTTTACATCGGAAATTGGATTAGGAGTTTCCATAGACAACATTGTTCCAGAGCCACCTTTGAATATTATTGCTGAGGTTAATGATGCATGGCAAACATTATTGTCCTGGACACCAAGTCCATAGATTGGTAGTGGGGTGTAAGTGTTTGGTGTATGCAGCAAGTATGGCAGGAGTTCAGAAATCAATTATAGCTATGCCAGAGCAATCCTTCAGCTTATGAATAGGCTTAAACAATCAATTTGTACTTAGTCAACTCCGAGAAAATGAGTTGCCTTTTCCCTCTATTTTGTTAATATGTAGTGTACGAACTATTATGACAAGAATGATTGCGGTACTAACTGTAATCATTTAAACCAGAAATGGAGATAGATATCAATCACACCCGAGAATCATATTATGCCTGACTCTTTACCAGATAACGATACGCCTGCGTCCCTCACCTACGGTCTGCAAATCCTGCAATCACTGCGCAAGATAAATCGTGCTATTGATGTTCACTCCAGAAAGCTCAAATCCGACTATAATATTACTGGCCCCCAATTGGTATGTCTGGGGATTATTCAGAATAGCGGCAGCTCAACAGTTACTCGTATTGCTAAAGAAGCCTACCTCAGCGCCAGCACTGTCGTAGGTATTCTGGATAGACTGGAGCAGGAAGGCTACATCGTTCGCCAGCGAGATCCAGCGGATCGCCGGAACTGGAATGTGGAACTTACAAAAAAAGCCAGCACTCTACTGGAATCTGTCCCTGCATTGTTGCATGATGGACTGCTTCAGTCAATAAAGCAGCTTCCTGAATCGGAGCAGGCAAGCATCGCAAATTCCATATTGAAAATTGTTCAACTCCTGGGTGCAGAGTCCCTGAAAGCCAGCCCTATGCTCGCAACTGCAACCGTAGGCTCGAGAAAGGTCTGAGCTCTTCCCATGCTCTAATACAGAGACGACCCCTTTACTCCCCGGCGCAGAGTAGACCCTTGTGAAGACCACGAGGTAATGAGTCGGTGGGGTATTTACTCTGCCCCAATCCACACACACAAAACCTTCACCCCTGAGTTTGAGATCTACCTGCCAAGTTGGCTGGAGAGAAATAGAAAAACTAAGTGATAACCAATAGAAATGGAAAACATGACAATGAATGCAAAAGTAAAAACAGATCCCGCTCAGTCCAAAGGAGGGAATGATCCCTTCATGGTACGGGATTGTGCTCTGATTGCACTGGCTACAGGAAAACGGGCCAGGACCATGAAGGAACTGCGAGACTTTCTGGAGAACATAGCACCGGAAAGTATCTATTATCATTTCTGGGGCAGCTTACTGCGGCCTCGATTTGAAGACCCTGAATACCATAATGATTTTGCCGCCTGGTGTGCACATAATCTGAATGATGAGATTTCTGCTGAAAGGTTGGCCGTGGTTGATCCTTCTCAGTTCGAATCCATGGAAGATCTTCGATCTGAATTAATTGAAATTATCGATGAGCGCATTGATGAGCTCGATGTTCTACCAGCGACGAGTCGGGATAAACAGTTTGAGTTTATCAGCTCCGACATCGTGGTCTTCGCGACCAATCACGTCATCAATGAGCCATCAGAATTGAAAGAGGTCATTCCCGGATTATCCCGAGGCAGCATCTTTTATCATTTTATTGATGGCAGGAGAAGGAATCCAGAATCAATAGACGATTTCCGATCCTGGTTACTCAAGTACGATGATAGCTATCAGGATACGATAATGGGGATAGCTGAAATCGATCCCTATTTCACAAGTTTAACCGAACTACGAGAGAATCTCAGTGGCGTATTTTCCAAACCCATGCAGGAGGCCGTATGAGCTCATTAATTGAAACCTATGCTCCATATACCGGGTTTGATGTCATTCAACAATTGAAAGAACTTGCAGAACCACTCAAGGGTTTGCGGGTTGTCCATGTCAACTCTACCAAGGAAGGTGGAGGTGTTGCGGAAATTCTGCACAGGATGATTCCTTTGATGAACGACTTGGGGATTGATACGACCTGGGAAGTATTGGAGGGGAATCCCGATTTTTATCAATGTACCAAAATGTTTCATAACGGCATGCAGGGAGATCAGGTCCAGATATCTGATAAATTGCTCGAAGTGTATGAGGAAACAAATCGTCAAAATGCGGATCGTCTCAGGGATACACTGAGAGATGCGGATGTTGTATTTATTCATGACCCTCAACCCGCTGCGTTCCTAAAGCATATTGATGATCGCAAGGGGAAGTGGATCTGGCGTTGCCATATCGATGCAAGCAAGCCTAATAGACAGGTCTGGAAATATCTCAGGGAGCATGTCAAAAATTATGATGCCAGTGTATTTTCTCTGGCGGCTTTCGCTCAACCTTTGCCTCATCCCATCTATCTCATTCCCCCGAGTATAGATCCCCTTACGGAGAAAAATATTGAACTGGGGGAGCAGGAGATCAAGCTCGTCCTTGAGCAGTTTAACATTGATCCCGAACGTCATCTCCTTGTGCAGGTATCACGTTTTGACCGCTTCAAGGATCCGGTGGGTGTCATTGAGGCCTACAGGCGCGCGAGGAGATTTATTCCTGGACTCCAGCTTGTGCTGGCAGGAGGAGGAGCAAGTGATGATCCTGAAGGACAGATAGTTCTGGAGGAAGTCAGAGCATCAGCAATGGGCGAGAGTGATATCCATGTTCTGGAATTGCCCAGTGATGCTCATCGTACGATCAACGCTTTGCAACGTGCAGCAACTATCATTATCCAAAAGTCATTGAAAGAAGGTTTCGGTCTCACCGTGACGGAGGGTATGTGGAAAGAAAAGCCGGTTATTGGTGGTAATACTGGCGGGATTCGTTTGCAAGTGGTCAATCATCATACTGGCTTTCTCGTGAACTCACCTGGTGGAGCAGCCATGCGTATTCGCTATATGCTGAAGAATCAGGGAAAATTAGTGGAGATGGGTGTCAAGGCCAAGGAATTCGTCAGAGAAAATTTTCTCATTACCCGCCACTTGCGTGAATATATGACGCTGATGCTATCACTGGTTCATGGCTCAAAACATCGAATCGACTTGAATAAAAATAAGTGACCCAGGCTATGCGTATTCTAGATAGAAAAATTGATATTGATAAGTTTTATAGATCCCTGGCAAAGGACGGACCCAAGCTCTTGTTCCTGGATTACGATGGGACACTGGCACCCTTCAATGTTGAACCCAAACTTGCCTATCCCTACCCGGGTATAACATCCATATTGAAGGATATTGTCAGCAACCCATCCGTTCGTCTGGTGATCATTACCGGTAGATCTGTCGCTGAAATTACTCCGCTGCTTGGACTTGAGCAGAAAGTAGAGATATGGGGTACTCATGGTAGGGAGCATTCTCTACCAGATGGGAGCTATCACAAAACGGATTTAAGTCCGGCACAGAAAAAGGGCTTGAACGAAGGCATCGCCAAGATCATTGCCTTGCAACCCCAGGTAAGACCAGAGGCCAAACCAGGCGCTGTGGCTTTTCACTGGCGCGGTATCAATCCAGGTGAGTTGCTTAAATTTAAAGATGAAATGATCTCGGTGCTCAATCGCATCGGTGAGGAGCATAAACTGGATGTTCATTCTTTCAATGGAGGAATAGAGCTCATTGTACCAGGAATGAATAAGGGAAATGCGGTAAGAGAAGTTTTAAAGACGGTTACACCGGACACACCCATAGCATATCTCGGCGATGATCTTACCGATGAGGATGCTTTCTTTGAATTAAAATACAAGGGATTGTCGGTTCTTGTGAGGAGTTCACTGCGTGAAACGCAAGCTGATGTTTGGATTCGTCCACCACACGAACTTATTACTTTTCTAGAAAAATGGACTAAAGCATGACAACATCAATCACACCACCTGCTATGGCAAAATCAGATAGCAAGGGAAACAGCTCACATAAACTCGTAATCGTGTCAAATCGCTTACCGGTTGTTCTGAAGCAACTGCCCGATCAGCAATGGACGGTGGAGCCTGGTTCAGGTGGCCTGGTAACTGCCCTTGCACCCGTACTGCGTGACCGTGGTGGAACCTGGGTAGGCTGGCCGGGAACCAGTGATCGTGACGTTCAAAATACGAACGAAGTGCTGAGAAAACAGCATGAGGGTTTTGGCTACTCGCTGGAGCCAGTACAGCTTAACCAATCCGAGATTGAAAATTACTACAAAGGGTTTTCCAATGAAACCCTGTGGCCACTCTTCCATGATCTCATTGATCATTGTCAGTTTAAACCTGAGTATTGGGAAGCTTATCAGCAGGTTAACCGGAAATTTGCAGAAGCGGTTAAAAAGGTCATCAGCAAAGATGATTTCATATGGATACATGACTACCATCTCATCGGCACAATCAGTTACCTACGTGAAATGGGCGTTCATAATAAAGTTGGATTCTTTCTCCATATCCCATTTCCTTCCACAGATATTTTTACGCGTTTACCCTGGCGCAAGCAGCTTCTTGAATCTTTGCTGGAATATGATCTTGTTGGCTTTCAGTCGGCGCGGGATCGAAGGAATTTTATTACCAGTGTACGGACTCTGGTAGATAAACCAAAGATTGAGGGGAAGGGTCAACTCATAAATATGATTCGGGATTCAGGATCTGTACGAGTCGGCGTTTTCCCCATAAGCATTGATTATAATGAGTTTGCCAATCTGGCCCGATCTCAAGAGATCGAGTCACAGGCCTGGTACCTCCATGAGCATTTTCCCGAGCAAAAGATCATTTTGGGTGTTGATCGCCTTGATTATACAAAAGGAATCCCCGAAAGGTTGCATGCCTACAAAGAGGTCTTAACCAAATTTCCCGAGTTGCGGGGTAAAGTGTGCCTGGTACAGGTTGTGGTACCCAGTCGTCGGGATATTCACAAATATGATGATCTCAAGATAGAGATAGATAGGTTGGTCAGTGAGATAAATGGCGCTTTCTCCTATGCAGGTTGGCTCCCCATCCAATATATGTATCAATCCTTAAGCCGTAGCGATTTAGTTGCTTACTATCGGTCAGCAGAAGTGGCTTTGGTTACCCCGCTCAAGGATGGAATGAACCTGGTAGCCAAGGAATATTGTGCCAGCAATATTGAAGGGACGGGGGTTCTCATCCTTAGTGAATTTGCCGGCACGGTGGCGCAAATGAAAGTCGGTGCAATCCTCGTTAATCCTCATGATACGGTGGCCCTGGCTGAAGCCATCGTCATGGCGCTAGAGATGGATCAGAAAGAACGCCGGAGCCGCATGCGGAAACTAAGACGAAACGTAAGAGGCTATGACATTTTTTGGTGGGTGGACAGCTTCATGAAGTCAGCATTTTCAAAAGATTTAGGCAATTTTCCGCTTACTGCAGATTATGCGCCTCTGGCCGAGGGATCATAAATTACTCGTTTTGTTTTTTGTTAAGGTGTCTTGAGAAGGAAACGCCACACTCACCATTTACAGATTTTAAAGGAGGTTCAACATGTTGCAGTGCGCAAATGACATCATGGGATATCAGCTAAAAGCCAGGGATGGTGAGATTGGCCGCTCCAAAGATCTTCTGTTTGATGATAAGAGCTGGACTATTCGCTATCTGGTGGTAGATACAGGAGGCTGGTTGATGGGAAGGCGTATAATAATTTCTCCTTTTGCCGTTCAATCTCTCGACTCGGATACTAAAATGTTAGCTGTCAATCTCACCAAGAATCAGATTGAGAACTCACCGAGTCTGGATGAAGATAAACCCGTTTCCCGACAGTATGAAGTCGAGATCTTTGGCTACTATAACTGGCCAATCTATGCCAGTGAAAACCCATGGGGTCTCATGGGCGCTCCAGGGGATCTGCCAGTCCCTGAGACTGAGGATGAAGGAGATAAACACCTGCGTTCTATGAATGAGGTAGAAGGCTATTCTGTTCAGGCTGAGGATGGGAGCATCGGGCATATCCATGGTTTGATCATTGATGAAGATTCATGGGGTATCAAGCATATTGTTGTCGATACGCGAAAATGGCTGTCTGGAAAAAAAGTGATTATTGATTCATCAAATGTCACATCCATCGATTGGGTTACCAGTGAAGTAAAAGTTTCACTCTTGCGAAAACAGATTGAAAAAAGCCCGGAATATGATCCGTCCACACCACTCGGTGAGGCGTAGCAACAGCAGCTTGAATCATATCTGGGCTTTAAAAAATAATGGATTTAACCGTTTCAATCACCATGATAAAATAGGTTTTAGATGCTTTTCGCAATTTTACAGTTGAGGATCAACCACCAGGTGATCACTCTGGATCACCAAAATTCTTGCTCAACTGCTAAACAAACCAGGAGTTATTCATGATATCGAGCATTCAAAACTTTATAGCCAACGGTGGACTTATGATGAAACTTGCCGCCTCCGGACTTATGTTTGGTGGATTTTATTTGGCTCTGAGATTTTTTATAAAACCATTCCTGAATCACGTTAATAGATCCTATGAGGATACAGAAATTAATTTCGACCCCATCCAGGGGCCCCTGCGGGCATTGATCATGCCCTTTGTCGTCTTGGTGACCCTGCCTTTTCTGGATGTAGAAACCTATTTGAATCAGGCAATCAGTCATGTTATGCAGATTTGGTTGATTATTTCCATATCCTGGTTGAGCATGCGCCTTTTTCAGGTATTCAAAGCGGCTATTTTGAGCCGGTATCACATGGATGCCAAGGATAACCTGAAGGCCCGGCAAATCAGTACCCAGTTGATGGTCATGCAAAGAGTGCTGGTCATCGTGGTCGTCGTCCTCGCCATCTCAATCATTCTACTCACCTTCGATAAGGGACGTGAAATCGGTCTGAGCCTGCTGGCATCCGCTGGGATTGCCGGAGTCATTATCGGTTTGGCAGCCCAACGCAGTCTGGCAACCTTGTTTGCCGGCATTCAGTTGGCCATAACCCAACCCATCCGTATCGATGATGTGGTTATTATAGAAAAAGAATGGGGCCGGATTGAAGAGATCACTTTGACTTATGCCGTCGTACGGATATGGGATCAACGCAGGCTGGTCGTTCCCCTGACATATTTTATTGAAACCCCTTTTCAGAACTGGACGCGGACTACGGCTGATATGCTTGGGACAGTCTATCTCTATGTGGATTATCAGATGCCTATAGATGCGCTGAGAGAGGAGCTACAAAATATTGTGAAGGGATCAGACCTATGGGATCAGCGTGTTGCCAGTATTGTGGTTACCAATGCGACCGAGCGAACCGTTGAACTTCGAGCTCTGATAAGCGCCGAAAACTCCTCCAACGCCTGGGACCTCCGCTGTCTGGTTAGAGAACAATTGATAAAATTCCTCCATGCAAAATATCCAGACAGCCTGCCACGGGTCAGAATGGAATCTGAGAACAGTACGAGTTTCGCTGATGTTGATTAAACTAAATCCCAATTGATCCTGCTTGAGAAAAATCCAAGCTGAAACAAATTACAGCAGGACAGGTAAAATCATTTTGTGACAAGATCCAATCTGGGTGTTTATCACCTTATCTCAGTTTGAAAGGAAGGTCATTTTCATGACAGTTGCTGAACTCATCATCAAAGCCCTGGAACAGGAAGAGGTAAAATTCGTCTTCGGCGTGCCTGGAGAAGAGACCGAAGCCCTGCTTTTTGCACTGGAAAAATCATCTATTCTATTTGTACCAACCCGCCATGAACAGGGAGCTGCATTTATGGCTGATATGTATGGTCGCATCACTGGGAAGGCAGGTGTTTGCCTGTCTACACTGGGACCAGGGGCAACCAACCTTATGACTGGAATTGCAGATGCTTTTCTTGATAAGGCTCCCCTGGTAGCCATCACAGCTCAAGCTGATTCAGAGCGAGTCCACAAGGAAAGTCACCAGTTGCTGGACATCGTGAATATGTTCAAATCGATTACCAAGTGGAATGCAAGTATCAATAACCCGGAAACCGTCCAGGAGATTGTTCGTAAAGCCTTTAAACTTGCCCAAACAGAAAAACCAGGACCAACTCATATTGAAGTTCCTGAGGATATGGCTCACGAAGAAGTTAGTGATGCCATTTTGAGGCCTGCCAAGGTCCGCAGGCCAGCTCCAGATTACCATGCCATCCAACAGGCAATGGAATTGCTAAGGAGCTCGCAAGCTCCGGTTATCCTTGCCGGAAACGGTGCCATTCGCAAAAGGGCGAGCAAACAGCTACGGGAGTTTGTGAAGCTAAGCGACATTCCCGTTGTATCTACCTTCATGGGAAAAGGGGCACTTGATGACCGAGACTCCCATTCCCTCCATGCCATAGGCATGATTGGCAGGGATTTTCCAGTCTGCTTGATGGAGCGTTCAGATTTGGTTATCACTGTGGGGTACGACATTGGAGAATACGATCCTCAAAACTGGAATCAGGGTACTGAAAAAAAAATTATCCATATTGATTTTAATGAGTCTGAAGTTTATGAGTCTTATCAGCCCTCTGTAGAAATTATTGCCGATATTTCTGCTAGTCTGTGGGCAATAAATGCGGTTATGCGAGCTGAAAAACTAAGCTTCCACCCAACCTGGTTTGCTGACTTGAGGAAAGCTCAACTCGCTGATTTTAATTCCTACCAGCTAAAAAATGGTGGCAGTTTTACGGTTCCAGGGGTTTTGCCTATGATTCGTCAGCTAATGGATCCAGGAGATATCCTCATTTCCGATGTAGGAAGTCACAAAATGTGGATTGGACGTAATTATCCTACATATGAGCCCAATTCAGTCTTTATTTCAAATGGTCTTGCGACTATGGGTATCGCTCTCCCCGGGGGGCTGGCTGCAAAATTAGCACGGCCAGAGAAACGTGTGGTTGCAGTGATGGGAGATGGAGGGTTTCTTATGAATGTGCAGGAAATTGAGACTGCGAAGCGCATAGGGGTGGGATTCCCCATTCTTATTTTTAATGACAATGATTATGGGCTCATTAGCTGGAAGCAGGAGAGCCATTCCGGGCGCTCCTTTGGCACGAATCTGACAAACCCAAACTACGTTGAGTTAGCACGGGCTTTTAGTATTAAGGGTTATGCTCCCCAAAACAGGGATGAATTACAAACGGTTCTGTCAAAAGTGATTCAGGACCAGGAACTCTGTTTGGTCGAGATTCCAGTAGATCCGGATGTGAATCAGCAGTTAACTAAAAAACTAAATAAAAATTTTTGTCAGCGCTTTGAGTTTCCACTGCTGACCAAGGAAAGGACAGACATTGAAAGCAATTAATCCCAGTAATGGTCAATTGATCAGGAACTATAAATCGCATGCTTTTGAGGATGTTCAAACCATTTTGACCCACACTCAAGCTGCTTGGAATGACTGGCGTCAAGTTGACATGGAGGAGCGCAGTCGTCTTATGCACAGGGCTGCGGACATCTTGCGAAGCCATCATGAAGAATACGCATTGCTCATGACCCGGGAGATGGGTAAAGTGATTAGTGAAGCCAGAGCAGAGATTGAGAAATGTGCCTGGGTCTGTGACTTTTACGCTGATCATGCGAAGAACTTTTTAAAGGATGAGATGGTTGAAACCGCCGCCTCGAAAAGCTTTGTGGGTTTTGAGCCCCTGGGCATCATCCTTGCGGTTATGCCCTGGAACTTTCCCTTCTGGCAGGTCTTTCGATTTGCAGCCCCGGCACTGATGGCTGGCAATGCCGGTATCCTGAAACATGCTTCCAATGTCCCCGGTTGTGCTCTGGCTATTGAGCAGGTCTTCAAAGAGGCTGGCTTTCCAGAAAACATTTTCAGAGCCCTGCTCATCCCAGCCAGGGATGTTGAATCGGTCATCACCGACAAGCGGGTGAAGGCGGTAACACTGACAGGCAGTGAACCTGCCGGTATGCAGGTGGCTGCCATTGCCGGGCGTGAGTTGAAGAAGACTGTCCTGGAGCTGGGAGGTTCAGACCCCTATATCGTATTGGAAGATGCCAATTTACCTGAGTGCATTGCGACTGCGGCTCAGGCGAGGATGATCAATACAGGCCAGAGTTGCATCGCAGCCAAACGCTTTATTGTGGTTGAATCACTAGTTAAAGAATTCGAAAAGAGTCTATCCCAGGCCATGGAAGGGATGAAAATAGGTGACCCTGAAGATGAGCAGACACAGGTAGGTCCCATGGCGCGGCCTGACTTGCGTGATGAGCTCCACAACCAGGTCTTGCAAACCATTAAGCAGGGGGGACGTCTGTTGACCGGGGGTGAACCTCTGGAAGGTCCAGGTGCCTTTTACAAACCAACTGTGGTCACTGATGTTAAGCAGGGGATGTCGCTTTATAATGAGGAAACCTTTGGTCCTGTTGCTGCTGTTATTCCTGTGAAGGATACTGAAGCAGCCATTCAGGTCGCCAATGACTCGGATTTTGGCTTGGGAGGGTCACTGTGGACAAACGATATCATCCAAGGAGAAGCTCTGGCTCGGAGAATCGAGAGTGGAGCTGTCTTTGTGAATGGCATGACCGTTTCTGATCCACGCTTACCCTTTGGTGGAATCAAGCGCAGTGGTTACGGTCGGGAACTAAGTCATTATGGCATCCGCGAATTCGTCAATATAAAATCCATCTGGATCAAATAATTTCAGCTTAGTGGGCGTGATTATACGATGAATACCCTGATTTACGGATAGCCTCATTAACCATGATATCATGATTCTTAGCATCCTGCCAGAGCTTCTGCCCTTCTT
>JAIPGJ010000092.1 GCA_021736185.1 Fidelibacterota bacterium
ACGCGTTTTTTAAAATAATCTTTCTGAATATCATAGTAGGCGGCCAGAGCAGAACGAAAACCCCACTGGGCATCATGCTCGAATAAAAGCAGCTTGAAATGAGATCGATTGGGATATTTCTTGGTTTTTGGACTGATACCCAGATCAAATTCCGCCACCATGCCACGATCCGTCTGGAGGTTGAGCCTGAAAACCAGAGGCAAACCCATATCAACAGCCCAGGTATAGCCCTGATCATCTGAAGAGATGGAGGCCAGTGGATAGAATGACATCTGTCCTGTTCCAATCAGGTCACCATAGCCCCCATTACTGCCCTCACGGGCATTAAATGATCCATCTGGGGGCAATTGGGTATGGACATCAACATACTCGGAATACAGCTTCATGTCAGTTTGAATGGTTTGACTATCATCAATATTCCTATCCCACCTGAAGGATTCAAGGTCATCCACTGGGATGGCAATATCGACCGTCATACAATGTTCTGCGCCATCAGAGGATAGAATGGTTCCGCTGCATTCCACATAGGTTCCCTGATCAATAAAGGCCAGTTCAAGCTGAAAGCCATCCACAGCATAGCTGAGTAGTGTGGTCCGGCTAAATGAACTTTTCTCCGTTAATATGGGCACCAGCACTTCTTGACTCCCTCCTGCGAGGTGTTCGATGAATCTGGGTTGAACCCGGGTCACCATGGATTCCAGGCTGGCGGCTGCCTGTGCACTCACCAAAATGAACCATCCGCCAACAAAAACCTTTATGAAGCTACGCATGGAAATATTCCTTATATATCAAATCGATCTTACCACTTAATTTCGCCAAAATTTTGTTGCAAATAATCCCTGACTCTGGCGATATCTGCTTTTTCTGTCAGATCCGGGACATGTTCCTTCAAAGGGATACCCAACACAGATTTGGGATATTTTTTCGCCAGGGAAAGAATGGCTCCAGGCAATTCCTTCTCATTGCGCTCCTTGCTGAGTGGACAATCACGAATAAAGGGTGTTGCCTGGGCACCCGTTAGCTTGAAAATATTCATGCTGACCCGTAAGACACCTGAAGCATCTACATAATTGGGAATATCAGCTTCCTCGGGTTTCTCCACGACCCCCATGAGATAACCTTTTGGATCAACCAGAGTCAGAGCAAAACCTCTAATTTTTTCTGCTGAGAATTCCAATCCATCGCGGTCGTAATTGATCCAGGCATGCGGGGCTTCCGTTCGGCGCAAGAGTTTGAGTGCCCGGGCAGAATAAAGATTGTCACTGTTGCAACAGGTAAAGGCTTTCTCTTTCAGCTCGGGATAACGAACCATGGCCTGATAGATCGCATCAGCCGTACCCAAGGGTTTCACTCGATCGGGTGGAATAGATTGAATGGCGTAAGAAATAGACAGCCCATGAAAGGGGTTGTCCTTTTCTTTCTGCCCATATTGCTCCCGCATCTCAACACTACGCGTACCTGTAATAATAATGACTCGGGTATAGCCAGCTGCTCTCGCATTGTACAGCAGATAGTCCATCAAGGGACGCCCTGAAGAACCTACGCCGATCATACCCTTGTCCATTTTATCAGCTTGAGCTGCATCATCGGCCAGGACAGAATCATCCTCGGCGGCCCGCTTCATTCTTGAAGACAGGCCACCTGCCATAATGACTAATAGATTATGCATAAGCCTACTCAGCGTAAACGCGAATGAGTCCACCTACGAAGTATATCACCATACCAATTACAGCAATCCAACTGGCCATGGCAAAGCCGCCACTCCCCATAAATACACCAATGAGAAATAGGATAAAACCACTGGCAAACACAGTCATCGCCAACCGCCCCTTAAGGGTTTTTGGAATGATATGATATACATCACCGGAGGTTTCTTCTTCATCACTTATGGTCTTGGCGCGCCAGACGATTGCCAACTTCTCAATCGATTCAGGTTTCGTGATCATGCTGACCAATGGCGTGACAATCAAGGCCACTGCGGCACCCAGAAATGTGGTTGAGTTAAAATCGAATCCCAGGAAGAATTTCCCGATAATTCCAGCTGCAGCACCGGATAAATACCCAACCAGAGCTGCCGTGCTGGTGGCTCGTTTCCATAACAGACCATAGACTATTGCTACGATAAATAGAGGCATATCCATGATTCCAATCACGGTGAGGTATGCTTCAACAGCCCCGCCCAGCATGGGTACGAGGAAGGCAAATCCAATCATGAAGATACCCACGATGCCAGTCATAATACGGGCAATCATAAGCACTTCCTTGTTGGTTGCTTTGCGGCTTCTCAAACTTTCATATATATCATTGGTAAACAAAGTAGCTACGCCATTCAGATTGCCCGAGATGGTGGAAAGCTGTGAAGAAATTAATCCGCAGAGCACCAGACCCAAAACCACACTCGGCAGCATATCTGCCAATAAAATGGGGATGGCCTGATCAGCGTTTTCCAGACCGGGATACAATACGGCAGCCGCTAAACCTGGAAGATTCCAGAGTAGCGCAAAAGGAGTCGTAATGATACCTGCCAGGACGAGACCTTTGGCAACGGTTCGCGTACTCTCAGCACCGAACGCTCGTTGGAGCAGACCTTGATCAACACTGGCCCACTGGATACCCAGTAGGAAGATCGCCAAAATAAATTTCCAATTATAGGTGCCCTCCTCCCTTACCAGGGTGAGCGCATGTTCAGGCAGCTTGTCGATAAGACCAGGCATCCAACCCACTGCAGCCATGGCCATAGGCAATACGATCAAAGCGCCCACAAGCATAAATACGAATTGAATCACATCGGTAAAAGCGATGGCCCACATACCACCCAGAACCGTGTATACGATGGCTACAATGGCAAAGACAAAAATCCAGAATGCAAAAGACTCAATACCGGTGATAGCTTGAGCAGCTACTACGGCAGTATAAAGCACCACGCCGAGCCAGAAAGCGAGACGAAATATCCAGAGGACACCGACGAGGGTACGGACCCGTTTGTCATAACGTCTTTCTAAAAATTCAGGGATGGTTTTAACCCTTAAACGCCTCATAATCGGAATGATAAACAGACCAGAGAAAACGATGGCCATATTCCCTGTCCAGGTCTGCCATAGGATGGCAATACCATGTTTGTAGGCCACACCCGCCTGCCCGATGAAACTATATAAATTGACATTGGTTGCTGCGATAACAGCAGCCAGAATGAAGGGAGTTAATTTTCGTCCTGCGACCATAAAATCATCTGGGTCGCCTACCCATTTGTAAAAGAATGACCCTACAACGAAAGTTAATCCAAGAAATACTAGTACGATTACAATGTCGATGACTGCCACGGCATGTCCCCTTACATTATTAAATTATTGTTAGCTAAATGAGTGTCAAACTCAGGAATCTTCATCACGATCTTTTTTGAGCTTGAAAAATTCCTTGAGGGGAATCACGATCCACATGACCAGAATGATGAAACCCAAGGACCAGATACTCCATGTGATCCAGTCAAAATACATAGTTGTTACTCCTCATTTGGCATATTGCCAGTTTCATGATGTAATAATTACCTCAATCCCTCGTGCTTCAAGCTGACGCCTGAACTCAGGATCAAGCCCTTTATCCGTTATAATTTTAGTGATGGCTTCCAAGCCACAAATTTTTGACAAGCTGCTGCGTCCAAATTTACTGGAGTCGGCCACCACAATTACTTCCCGAGCGATACTCACCATAATCCGGTTAAGGCTGGCTTCCTCTGGATTTGGAGTAGAGATACCATAGGCAAGATCAAGACCATCCACTCCTATAAAAAGTTTATCCACGTAATATTTGGACAACAATTCCTCTGCATCGGGTCCCACCAGAGAGAAGGATTTCTTCCTCAGGAATCCACCAGTGAGGAGCGTTTGAATATTGGGCAGGGATATGGCTGCATAAGCAATATTGACTGCATTGGTTAAAATGGTCAAATCGGTTACATCCCCAAGATGATTGAGCATTTCGAAGGTCGTGGTTCCTGAATCGAGAATGATCGAGTCTCCATTTTCCACTAATCCAGCAGCAGTCTGGGCGATTTCTCGCTTCTCTGGCATTTTTAAGCGCTGTTTTTCAATGAGGGGATGATCAAAGCCAACATTATGCTTGAGTAATGCTCCGCCATGGGACCGATGAATCAGCCCCCGCTCCTCCATGTATTTGAGGTCGTTTCGAATCGTAACCTCAGATACGGCATACTCTTTAGCCATATTTTCAACACGGGCACTGCCTTGCTCGTGTATCTTTTCCAGGATGGACTGACGGCGTTCAGTTGTCTTGTTTTTCATAGTCTGCACTTAATTGAATGAGAGGATAAATAACTTTCATTATCTTTCGTATCAACTTAAATTTCTTTCACTATCTTTTCAAGCTTTAATGAACAGGTTCAGTACTATATGCTGAATATTTGCCTTAACATTTTATCACTTCTACGGAAAAAGGAAAGCGATGATGAGCTCAAATATTCCCCAAAATGATAGCGCAAACTCTAGACTACTTTCACTGGATATCTTTAGAGGTATCACCATGCTGCTGCTCATTGGAGAAACCACTTACTTCTATGAGCATTGGTTGGAATTTACCACCGAAGGGAGCTTCCTGAATCTTCTGGCCTTACAGTTCCACCATCACCCCTGGAATGGTTTACGCTTCTGGGATCATGTCCAACCTTTTTTCATGTTTATTGTGGGTGTGGCCATGCCTTTTTCCTTTGGAGCAAGATGGGCCAGAGGTGATAGCTGGAATAAAACATTGAAACATGCCTTAACCCGTTCCGCTGTTCTCCTCTTCCTGGGCTGGGCGCTCTACTGCATCGGACCTGGAAGAATCACCTTTGAACTCTGGAATGTTCTGGCTCAGCTTTCATTCACTTACCTGGTTGCCTTCCTGATTATGCGCAAAGACGTCAAGCTGCAGATAGGGGTATCCATTGGTCTGCTGATCCTCACCGAACTTCTCTTCCGCCTGTGGCCCATTTCAGGATTTGATCAGGCATTCACACCGGACAAGAATTTTGGCAGTTGGGTGGATCTGCTGCTCATGGGCAAACTTTCAAACGGTCACTGGCTGGCATTTAACGCCGTTCCCAGCACCGCTCACACCATCTGGGGTGTTCTGGCTGGCCTGCTGTTGAAGTCTGATCGTGACTGGAGGATTAAACTTAAATATTTCCTCGTTGCCGGTGTTATCATGGTCATTGTGGGTTATGGTTTGAATCCCATTACACCCATCATTAAGCGTATTTGTACCTCTTCTTTTATCATTGTTACCGGCGGCTGGGCGATTCTGGCGCTGGGATTCCTGTACTGGTTGATTGATGTCCAGAAAAAGGGAAAATGGATGTTCTTCTTTGCCATTGTGGGCATGAATCCACTCTTCATTTACCTGTTTACCCTGACTGGAGGAGCGGATTGGTTTATGCACATTGTCCACCCCTTTGTCCACGGAATTCTGGCCTTTACACCAGAAACGTTCAGACTCATGATGGAATCTCTCACCGTCTGGTCCATGCTGTGGGGTCTCACTTACTGGCTTTACAAAAGAAAAATATTTATTCGCATATAGCCATAGAAACGTCTTATGGATCGTTGGCGATATTGAAGTAATGGGTGTCTGTCGCTGAGACTCAATCTCAGATAAGCTAGTCAGTACGATCAGGATCTAAGGGTTAGCAACTTCCCATGCAGTAAGTGTGGCACTTACAAAAGCGGCGATGGGCATTGAATACTGCGAAAAGATGCCCCTCATGATGAATTCCCAGGATGAATAAATTTAGATGTATCTTACTCCAGGATCAACAGTCACAGGATATGCTTCGGCACCAATCGTTTCAAGAGCCCTGCAGACACGATCTTCACACCCCGGAGCCAGGATGGCAATGGTACCGCCCCCACCTGATCCATTTATCTTTGCACCAAGTGCTCCTTCTTCCAGAGCAATATTGATCATCAGATTGATTTTTGGAACGGTAATCTGGAGATAATCTCTCAAACGCTCGTGGTGCTGGTTCATGATGGAGCCGATTTTCTGATAATCGATATGATCCTGTTTCAAGGTTTCCAGTGCCAGTTGGGTAAATGAGTGATTTGTCACCGTGGCATAAAAAATGGGAATAAGATCTATGGGAAGATGATCATAGTAGTCAGCAATCTTATCTACACCCACTTCAGAGATGCGAAAATCCTCATCCACTTTGGTCAGAATATCAATGGCTTGCATGATGGTGGGTTTGATACGGCCGTGAACTTCCAGGATTTCCTTGGGGAGAAGTGAATTGCCCAGGATGAGGCCCTCCATTTGATTACCGAGGACCTGATTCTCATAAGTCACGGTGTCGAGATGAATGATATCTCCAATGCTGATGGAATAGTGATCCATCATACCACCCATTTCTCCATGCTCAATGACTTCAGCTTGAAAAGCCAGATTTGCCACTTCGGAATCACTCAACACTTTTGTAAAGCTGTACAAGCGAATAAAGGTCTTAATCAGACCCACGACCATGGCACTGGAACTGGAAGCCCCGGATTTCAGAGGAATGTTGCCAGAAAATTTAATGCGGCAACCCGTATTAAACTCCAGGCCTTCTTTTCGCAATACGCGAATAACGGAGGCGAGGTAGTCCCGTGATTGAAGAATATCTAATGGATCAACCAATTGAATTTCACGAGTCGCTTTGATATCAGGCATTTCGAAGCGAAATACGTTGCTCTGATTTAATTCGGCTTCGAATTCAATATAGCGATTGATGGCAGCTGCGATGACAGGCAATCCTAAATAGTCTTGATGTTCACCAAATAAACAAATTCGACCAGGCGACTTAACTTTGACAATAGATTTATGTGCCATAATGATTGTTGTTAGCCTTTCAAGTGATGAGAATAAAAAGGTTTGCCCCTCCCTATTCTACTTGTTTCTATTATGGCGATTCACAAAATATTTAAAGCTTATGATCAGCAAACATAAGCCTTTATCAGAAATTAATTAGAAACCCAACTTTCCAGGTCGCTTCTCCATCAATCTCGGTGAATGAATCATCCAATTTTTGAATGTCCTGCGCTAAAAGATTTCCAGCATTCACGAAATAACTGTACTTCCCCCGATAGGTCAGCTTAAAGCCGATATTTAAAAGTTGATAATCTTTGAGCGCTGTGACCAGCCCATCCGGGTTTTCATAATCCTCGCTACTCTCAGGCATCCAGTTCCAGGCGCTTCGATTTTTTGTGGCTCGCCAGCTTATGAATGATGACAAATGGTGCCAGGATGTAAGGTTATATCTGAAAATCAGCTTGGAGAAAAACGATTCGCCTGGATAATAGGGAAGTTGTCCTCCAGTTGACCTATTTTGATTTTCTGCATAGTTATAACCACCTTCCAACAAAAAGTGGTCATCCAGAAAATATCTAATTGTTGTTTCCAGACCGTAAATTTCTGCTTCATGAATATTCGTCCTGACCCATTTATCTATGATCGTAGTGCTGTCAGGATTTTCCTCCCAGATACCACCATAGATAGGGGTAATCATATCAGAAATCGTATTGTAATAGCTATGAACCAAAAATTGGAGGTTCTCTACAGGCAAATATTCTACACTAAATGTTGAGGTTAAACTGTATTCTGGCTGTAATTCCGGGTTTCCAAAGCGGTAGGATCTGCCACTGTGGCCATAACCCTCTTCGTATAATTCCATAAGACTTGGTGCATGAAATCCCCTGCCAAAAGAAGCCCTCAACCTCAACTTCTCATTGACTTGCAACATGACAGCAGTTTTTGGTGCTATGATGGTTTTGAGATCATCAACTTTGTCAAAGCGCAGGGCTAAAAGAAATGACATACGATCCAGCTCTATTTCGTTCTGTAGAAAAGCACCCATGCCATCCTGACTTTTTTCAAGAACCGCTGCTCGTTCAAAATTCATGGATCTAAAATCCACCCCAAAAGTGGTAATATTATTTTTTATACCCTCCCAGTTGAAGTAGACTTCCGAATTGAAATAGCCATTATTCTCAGTGCTCTGTTCGGCATCCCAATGAGAATACTTCAGTCGTGCAGTTCCGTATAAGTGTTCATCAAGTTGATGATTGTAATCGATGGAGGACAAAAGCATTCTGCCGTGGAGATTGTCACCTCTGAACTGCATACTGTTCTGAGCGAAGTATAGATTCGAACTCAATGACGATCTTGCTGAAATATCCCAATTCAGGTGGTTCATTGTGCTGAATTTGTTGTAACCCATTTGTCCCACACGATGAGCAGGTGCCAGGATGGGAATACCAGCGGATTGTTCATAACTTGAGAAAGTTGAAAGGCTGACATTTTTATTCACTGGCGCTCGGAGAGAGATGGTTGAATTGTATGTCTCATAACTGGATACGGATAAGCCGACGCTTGATTCTACCCTGTGTTCAGCCTTCTTCGTGATAATATTTACTATCCCACCCATTGCATCACTACCGTATTGAGCCGATGCGGCTCCCTTAATGACTTCGATTCTTTCAATGTTTTCTGGGGGGATAATATCGATATTTTGTCCAGTATGCATATGTTCCGTGAGGAGACGAATACCATCAACCATAACCAAGGTGTAATTGGCTGGAAAAGCATCCAGGCTAACAATACTTCGCTGGGGATAACCGCTGCCTGTGCCCGATTCAATATTTACACCAGTAAGGTATTCCAGGATTTCACCTGTAGAGCTGACATTAAGCTCTTCAATTTCATGGGCTGTGACCACGTGCATCACTTCAGGAGTTTTGCTCAATAAGCGGGGATTGCGTGAGCCGGTCACAACGACCTTTTTCAAGTCATAGGTTTTCAAGCTATCTTCGGTTTGAGCATAGCCATTCATGGCAATCATGAGAATAATAGGCACGAGGAGGCTTTTCGCACCCATAGTTCTCGTTATTATTCTATTAATATTAAAGACTATCACTATCGCTTAACCATGGCCACGACCACGACCGTGAGGAAAGCGATCAAACTAATGGGCGGCAGATAACCTGGCCAATGAGCGGGGGTTAACCAGCCATTGAACCCCATGACAAACAGATGGGTGCCCAGTAATAACAGGTTACCTCTAATAAGCGCTTGCTCATGTACGATGCCCTGCTGTAAAATGTCAATTTTTTTCAGGATGGCTGTGATATTCACAATCAGTATCCCCATAAAAGCGCCGACTCCTGCCAGCAGAGTAATATTTCCCACCCAGTTCAATTTGAATCCCGTATAGAATTTGCCATAGTATTCTGGACCCAGAATCAGAAGTGACAGAATAATGTGCACGATGATAAAGCTGAGTATAACACCTTGATCAACCCAGAAGCGCCGTTTATCCTTGAAATGATCGATGGTAAAAAGAAGCAGGAGAATCACCGCGGAAAGCGAAATAGCCTTATTTAGTACATAGATGGGTAGGTCAATCCAACTCACTTCCTTAAATACATTGTAACGAAAAATGCTGTACACCAATGTGCCAAGGAATACCAAAAGGACTATATGAGGGCGAGAATTGATTCTTTTTCTCATCGTTTTGGCCTGGGCTTATAAACCCAGCGCTTTAAGCTCAAAATCATCGGGTTCATCCGGCTTCAAATGATGTCTATCCCTCAGTGAAAGATCAACTATTTCCAGTTTCAAGTCCATATTCTCATCATTCAGCAGCTCAATCTTTCCGGCTCTGAGATAATCTATTTCAGCAATTTTTCGCAGAAGATTGCTAATCGGCACAATGCCAACATCTCCTGGATTGTCTCCAAAAAGGTTCTTCTCACCTTCAGCGACAACGGCAGTAACCCGATAAGCTATACTTCCAATGAGAATTGATTTGCTCAGGGGTGATTCATCCACAAAAAGAGTTTTGGCCACGTGCTCACCCAGGATGATAACATCCGTGCTCATCTCAAGATCAGCCTCCGTTAAAAATTTCCCATCCAGGAGTTTATAACCCCAGGCTACCTGCCCATGGTCTGTATGACCATACAACGTAAGTTTGATATTCTTTTCACCATGAGAGACTTCAAGATGCTCGACTACCTGCACCACATCCCAATCTCCAAGGAATGAGTTCTGACCAGACAAAGCCATAAAATCATTAAGTTTTAAGGTGTTGGTGGGTTCCACTTTCCTGAGAAAGGCTTCAGTATTTGACTTGCCTGAGGCAATCAGAATGCTCTGGCCATCAAATCCTGGAACGGTGCCTTGGTAACTTTTATCAGCATCACAGTTCATTAAAACGAATAGTGAGACCAAGAGGAGCTGCTTATACATATGCTTTAATCGATTCTAATTGGGTGGTTCTGCTTATTTCAATAGTATCATTTTTGTAACCTGGGAATAATTGCCGGCCTCAATTCGGGCAAAGTAGACGCCTGAATGAACCTTCATCTGGTTATTGGTTTCACCATTCCATTGGATTTCATACCACCCAGCCACTTGGTCTTGAACAAGCAGATTATTGATAACCATGCCACGAATGTCATAAATAGTCAGAGTAACATGACTATTCTCCGGCAGGGCATAACGCAAGGTTGTGGTGGGATTAAAGGGATTTGGGAAGGCGGGTTCAAGAGCATACTCCAATGGTAATTGCTTCTCTTGACCAGACCCAATTCCAAGGGTTTGCACTAAAACAGAGGTTGGTCCAACACTTGAGTAATTTGGAACTTCATCATAAGCGAAAGCACCATAGTGATAGGTTTGTCCCATGGTTAAACCTGTATCGACAAATGCTTGGGCGTCACCAGAATAAAGCTCTATTCCATCAGTATGTGAAGTGGGTGAATGATCCAGGTTACGAACTAATTTGGTTCCCACAAAATCTGGAGCAGCAGGGAGCACACCGGTGAGATTCACGTCATCTATGTCAAGATAACCGCTACAAATCGTACCACTGGGGATGATAAACTCAATGCTGAAGATGTTTTCAAGGTCAAAGGTTTGATCAATATCAATATCCCAACCCAGGTCACCTAGGGCAGTCAGATTAATTGAAGCTTCCTGCCAGGTGGTGGTGGCCAGATTAAACAGTTCAGAATACCACTGATCATCACGATTGCCATCACCATCATT
>JAIPGJ010000093.1 GCA_021736185.1 Fidelibacterota bacterium
TGCCATGTAACAGGGCCGTGGGCTGAATGATGACTTCTTTTTTCATGCGGGCATCGGAAGGAATGGCCGACTGGATGACCTTCCCAAGGGGGGTGAAATAATAGCGGCTCATCCATTTTAGCAGGTTGATGAGATGCTGGTCAAAAACCGGCACCGGATCGACAATATTTTCGAAACTTTTCAATTTGCCTGTGAAATCTGCTGGAGGCGTTTTCTTGATGCCAATGATCATGCCCTGTTGTTTACGTCGACCCAGGGAGGCGATGACCCGCTGTCCAACCTGCACGACATCATTCAGTTCTTCCGGAACCGAATAGGTGAAGGCCTGATCAAGACTCAGGGGAAAGACAATTTCAACATACATGGCTTTTTCCATCTTATAAAATGAGACTTCTGAGGATTAAAAGAAACGCTTATTCAGGAATTGTGGTTGGCGAGCTGAAAATAATCTGAACCAGGGTACAAAAAAAGAGCTGTGTTGAATTGATTTAGATGAAAACCAATCGATAAAGCCGAGCCGCTACTTTTTGATGATTTGCGACAGCCAGGCACCCAGACTGATGCCCAGTCCCTGAATGATCATCACCTTGCCAAAATGTGGATCTATGGCTGCTGAGCTGAAGGTTCCCACCTGGAGCATCAAGCCAAAAGGGATAAACCAGAAGATACCGGCTGCCTTCACCAGTGAACGTTCATCAAAATCAATTTTTTGACCTTCAACTTCAATGCCTTTGCGAAACAGTTTTTGGAGTATGCGATACAGGATCAACATGAAGGCAAAGGTCGCTGTTGAGAAACCCAGCATAAATATCATCTTTGTATCTGAAAGTTCGGCCGTTTCTTTGTAGTTAAAGAAGGGGTAAACGACGCCGGATAAGATAGCGATAAATGCCAGAAGCAGTCTAAATCGGATCGGGTTTTTTAGAAATGATCGAGCTATAAAATTCTTCAGAAGTCACCCCATTCATATTATTAACAAACTGATGCTACAAAACTAGGCCATGATCGGCTCTCAGCAAGGAGTACTTCTCTGAGCATAAAGAAGTGACTCTCAGCATTCAATATTTTGGCAAAACACCCCATTTTACCCTAGGTCTATCCTTCCTCGAGTCATTTCACGGCCTTTAAAGGGGTGTTTTGGACGAAAAATTGCCCTTGCCGGCCAAAATATTCAGGTTCAAGCTTTGAATTGCTCCGTTCCAAGTTTAGTTTCGCTTGCTAGTTATAGGACAGAGAATAACCCGACATTCGGAGATCAGAACCATGCAATTTACCGTTGACTCGTCAACCCTTTTACACGGCTTGCAAAAGGTGGCTCGCGTAAGCCCCACTCGCTCAACCATGCCCATTCTCAACCACATTCTCTTCACGGTGAAGGGCAATGTTCTTTCTATTCGCAGTACCGATATCGAGATCACTTATACACTTGACTTGAATGTCCTGGGCGAAGATGATGGTGCCGTAGCCTTGCCAGTCCGCCTGTTACAGGAAATTACTGGCGAACTGCCTGATACAGAATTGACATTTTCCTGGTCTGATGACAGCCGGATTACGCTTTCCACGACGGGAGGTACCTATAAGATCGTTGGTCGCCCTGCCATGGATTTCCCTGAAGCTCCTGAACTGGGTCCTGCTCAAAGTCTTGAGATTAAATCAAAAGTATTAAAACGTACTGTAGAGAAAACGGTCTTTGCGGTTTCAAAAGATGAGTTAAAACCGGCTCTCCTGGGTGTGCTTTTTGAATTGAAAAAAAATGAGATTCGTGCTGTTGCCACGGATGGTCATCGCCTGGTCAAATATAGTAATCGTGATTTCGTTTCTTCTGATTTTGAAGCCAACATCATTGTTCCACCAAAATTTTTATCACTGATCCAGTCTTTTCTGGATGATGGCGACACCATCAATTTGTCTGTGGGGGAAAAATATATTAGTGTTGCCACCGAGACAGCCACCATCTACAGCCGATTGATTGATGAGCAATATCCAGATTATGGAAGTGTGATTCCTTCAACCAACGATAAGACGGTGACGCTTTCCAGCAAGGATCTGGTCACCACAGTCCGTCGTGTATCCATCTTTTCAAATCGCACAACGCATCAGGTGGCCTTGAAACTCCACCCGGGCTACGTGGAAGTGTTTACAGAAGATCCTGAGGCCAGCACCAGTGCCAAGGAACAGGTTCTGGCTGATTATGATGGTGAAGAATTGACCCTGGGATACAACTCAATTTATCTCAAGGATATGCTCAAAAATATTGAAACGGATCGCGTGGTCTTCAGATTGGGTTCTGAGATTGGTCCGGGATTGATCCTGCCTGAAGTACAGGCAGAAAAAGAAGAATTAGTCATGCTCCTGATGCCTATCAGGCTTCAGGGATAGACAGGTATCTTGGCAGGACAGCCGGTCACAAAACTAATTCTAAAGCAGGGTTTAAATTGACTGGTTGGGATACTGGCAAAGATAAAACATTGAATCGATACGTGATGATTAACGATAAAACTATATTCAAAATTCGGGCATGCTGATTAAGTCGCTTACGATGATTGACTTTCGTAAATACGAGCAGGTTTCCATGGAATTTGGTCCCTTTACCAATATTCTCCATGGGGAAAACGGAGCTGGTAAAACCACGATTCTGGAAGCCATTCACAGCTTGGCTTATACCCGCAGCTTTAAAACCCGATTGGATGCAGATCTTTCCCGTCATGGCCGAGTGGGCTACCAGTTGAAGGGCATATTTACTGACCACCATAGCAATGACCATGAAGTCCGCCTTAAGGTGGAGTCGGCTCGGAAAAAATTAGTGAGTGTGAACCAGAAGAATTTAACCAGTCGAGCTCAGATCATTGGACGTTTCCCGCTGGTTTCACTGACCCCTGAAGACAGCGAGTTAACCTTTGGCCCACCTGAAATCCGGCGCCTGTTCTTTAATAAACTCGTGTCTCAGGTTGATGCTGGATATCTTGAGAATTTGCAGATTTATGCCCGCATACTCAAGCAGCGCAATGCTTTACTGCAGAGTCATGTCAATGAGGGTAAATCCATAGACAGAATCCAAATATCCACCCTGGATGATCAGCGTGCCAAAATTTCCGCTCAGCTTCATGAAGTGCGGAGCAAGCATATTGCTGAATTTAAAGCACTGCTCTATACTGCCTATGCTGAGCTGGAAGATGATAAGTCGTTAAAAATGGCCTTCATCTCCAATGTGAGGTCCACCGCCGGGGAATTAGAAAGCCTGTATCGGCGAGCCTATCAAGATTCATTGGCCGAAGACATGCGCAAGGGAACCACCACGCGGGGGCCCCATCGGGACATTTTCACCTTTTTTCTCGACACCAAGGATCTTCGAAAATTTGGTTCGCAGGGAGAACACAAGCTGGTCCTGGTCGCTATCAAGTTTGCTGAAGGTCGTTTTCTGGAAACTTTTCTGGGTGAACCTCCGGTGTTCCTGCTGGATGATCTTTTTGCAGAGCTTGACGTGAAACGCAGCAGCATGATCGTGGAGAGCCTCCGCGGTGGTCATCAAATATTTATCACGGCCACAGACCTGGCTGATCTGAGACATCATGGTCTTGAGATCGAGGGCGACACCCTGCAAATCATTGACGCAGGAAGGATGCAGGCCAATGGCTAAGGCGCAAGTAATTGGAAATGTATTTACCCAGCTTTTTCGCGATCTGGGTATTGAAAAAGCGATCCAGCAGAACATGGCCGTTTCCCGCTGGGCTGAAATCGTTGGAGAGAGAATTGCCCAAATCAGTGAAGCTGAACGTATTGAAAATGGGGTTCTCATTGTTAAAGTCAGCTCGCCAGTATGGCGGAATGAACTCGTATTTATGAAAACCAGTTTAATAAACAGTGTTAATGAAGCATTAGCAAAAACCGTAGTTAAGGATATCAAGTTTACATGAGTGATAATCAAACAAATCCTGTTGCAAAAAGTTATAGTGCGGAATCCATTACCGTCCTCAAAGGTCTTGAAGCCGTTCGTAAACGCCCTGCCATGTACATTGGTGATGTGGGCAAGCGTGGTCTTCATCATTTAGTCTATGAAGTTATTGATAATTCCATTGATGAGGCCATGGGTGGCTACTGTGATACCATTTACGTCACCATCGGTAAAGGTGAAGTAATTACCGTTGAAGACAATGGTCGTGGTATCCCCGTTGGTATGCACAAAGAAGAGGGTCGACCTGCTTTGGAAGTGGTGATGACCTCGCTCCATGCAGGCGGAAAATTTGACAAGGATTCCTATAAGGTTTCCGGAGGTCTCCATGGTGTGGGTGTATCGGTGGTCAATGCCCTGGCAGAATGGCTCCGTGCAGAAGTCTACCTTGATGGTTCCGTTTATGAGGCTGACTTTAAAAAGGGTCTTTTATCCGAAGGCATGAAAATAACTGGCAAAACCAAAAAGCGTGGAACCAAAGTCACTTTTAAAGCTGATGATTCCATCTTTTCACACCACGTTTTTGACTGGGATATCCTGGAAGATCGTATCCGCGAGCTGGCTTTTCTAAATAAGGGCCTTGCCATTCACCTGAAAGATGAACGGGACGAGGAACCACTGTCTCAAACGTATCTCTATAAAGGTGGTTTAAAATCATTCATCGACTATCTCAATGAAAACAAGCATCCGATTCACCCCCAGGTCATCGCCTTTGAAGGTGAAAAAGATGATGTCCCTATTGATGTCGCATTTCAGTACAACGACAGTTATAACGAAAACATTCTCAGCTATGTGAACAATATTAATACTATCGAGGGGGGGACTCACCTCTCCGGTTTAAGAACGGCCCTGACCCGGACCTTGAATAATTATGCCACCAAGAACAACCTGTTTAAAAAGACCAATACCACATTAAGTGGTGATGACGTTCGTGAAGGTTTGACCTGTGTTATCTCCATCAAGGTGCAAGAGCCTCAGTTTGAAGGCCAGACAAAAACCAAATTAGGTAATGGAGATATCAAGGGTACTGTTGATTCCTTCGTCAGCGATCAATTGAATGAATTCATGGAACGAAATCCGGCCATTGCCAAGCGGGTTATTGAGAAGAGTCTTTTGGCAGCCCAGGCTCGCGATGCCGCCCGGAAAGCGCGGGAGTTGACTCGCCGCAAAAGCGCCCTTGAAAGCGGTGATTTACCAGGAAAACTGTCAGATTGCTCCAACAAGGATCCCGCGATGTGTGAAATTTATCTGGTTGAGGGAGATTCTGCCGGTGGTTCTGCCAAACAGGGACGAGATCGTCGCTTCCAGGCTATTTTGCCGCTGCGTGGAAAAATCATCAATTCGGAAAAGGCGCGTATCGACAAGATTCTGGGCAATAACGAAATCCGGATGATGATCACTGCCTTTGGTGCTGGATTTAAAGAAGATTTTGATATCGAAAAATTGCGTTATCATAAGATCGTCATCATGACTGATGCTGATGTTGATGGTGCCCACATTCGTACGCTGTTACTGACCTTCCTGTTTAGATATCTCCCGGAATTGATCATTGGCGGTTTTGTCTATATCGCCATGCCACCATTGTATAGAGTCAGTGTTGGCAAGAAAGAGAAGTACTGCTATGATGATGATGAACGGGATATCGCCATTAAGAAAATGACAGAAGGCGGTGATCCCTCGCGAGCCAAGATTCAGCGTTACAAAGGTTTGGGAGAGATGAACCCTGATCAGCTGTGGAATACGACCATGGATCCAGAAGTTCGCTCCATGATGCGTGTTAACCTGGATGATGCAGCGGCTGCCGATCGAATTTTTTCAACCCTCATGGGTGATTTGGTTGAGCCACGGCGTGAGTTCATTCAGTCTCATGCTAAATATGTGACGAATATTGATCTTTAAATGAATGTGTCTTCCTGAGTCTGAAAGGGAATACACATTTTACTGACTAAAGAATTTGAAAGAACTAGAATAAAGAGGTATTGAGTTGGAGATTCAGAGACAGAACATCCTGAACACATCGATCGAAGAGGAAATGAAAAAATCCTATATGGATTATTCCATGTCGGTGATTGTGTCACGTGCCCTACCCGATGTCCGGGATGGCTTAAAACCGGTTCACCGTCGCATCCTTTATGGAATGATGGAACTGGGTGTTGGCTATAATCGATCCTATCGTAAAAGCGCTCGTATTGTTGGAGACGTCATGGGTAAGTATCACCCTCATGGTGATTCAGCCGTGTATGATTCCATGGTACGTATGACCCAGGAATTCTCCCTGCGTTATCCACTGGTTGATGGTCAGGGTAACTTCGGATCCATTGATGGTGATAGTGCTGCGGCCATGCGTTATACGGAAGCCCGTATGAAGCGTATTTCCAGTGAAATGATGAAGGATCTTGAAAAAGAGACGGTAAAGTTCATACCCAACTTTGATGAAAGTCTCCAAGAGCCCACCGTACTGGCTGCAGTTATTCCGAACCTGCTACTTAATGGTTCCAGCGGTATTGCTGTTGGTATGGCCACGAATATTCCGCCTCATAACATGAATGAAGTGGTGGATGCCATCGTCGCTCAGATCGACAATCCTGAAATTACGGTTTCAGAACTCATGGAGCACATCAAGGGTCCTGATTTCCCCACCGCCGCTATTATTTATGGTGCCTCCGGTATCAAGGAAGCCTATGAAACGGGTCGTGGTAAAATTACCGTCCGTGCCCGTGCCAATATTGAAGAGCATAAGAATGGTCGCTTCAGCCTGGTGATTGCTGAGATTCCTTATCAGGTGAATAAATCTTCACTCATAGAGAAAATTGTCCAGTTGGTTCGAGCCAAAAAGGTCGAGGGCATCTCTGATATTCGAGATGAATCAGACAAGGATGGTATCCGGCTGGTTATCGAGCTAAAACGCGACGTGGTTCCTGAGGTTGTCCTGAATTTGCTCTATAAGCATACTCAAATGCAGGAGACTTTTGGTGTGATCATGCTGGCTCTGGTTGATGGCTTGCCACGGGTGCTAACCTTAAAGCAAGTGATCGCAGAGTTCGTCAAGTTCCGTCATGAAGTTATCGTAAAGCGTACCCAATTCGAACTCAGGGAAGCTGAGGCCAGGGCACACATTTTAGAAGGTCTGAAGATTGCCCTGGACAATCTCGACGCCGTGATCAAAACCATTCGTGCATCCAAGAATCCAGCTGAAGCCAAATCAGCCCTGATGTCCGGTTTTGGACTCTCAGAACTTCAATCCCAGGCCATTCTGGATATGCGTCTGCAGAAACTTACCGGTCTGGAACGCCAGAAAATCATCGATGAATATACTGAAGTCCTGAAACTCATTGCACGTTTGAATGAGATCCTCAACAATGTGGGTCTCCGCATGGATATCATAAAAACTGAACTGCGAGATGTTCAGGAGCGTTATGGTGATCCCCGGCGGACGGAAATAGTTTTTGATGCCAAGGATTTCACGATTGAAGATATGATCGCTGAAGAAGAGATGGTGATTACCATCACTCACAATGGTTTTATCAAACGCTATCCTGTCAGTGGTTATCGTCGTCAAAACCGGGGTGGACGAGGCTCTGCTGGAGCTAAAGCCCGAGATGAAGATTTTATCGAGCATCTCTTTACGGCCTCCACTCATGATTATATTTTGTTCTTCACCGATCGCGGAAAATGTCACTGGTTGCGAGTTCATGAAATCCCACAGGCTGGCAAGGCCACTCGAGGTCGTGCATTAATCAATCTCTTGGGTGTAGACCAGGGCGAAAATGTTCAGGCCTACATTGCAGTTAGAGAATATGCTGAGGATCTTTTCATCACCATGGCTACCTCAAAGGGCCTGGTCAAGAAAACCGCTCTCACCGCCTATAGCCGTCCCATGAAGGGCGGTATCTTCGCCATTGATATTCGTGAAGATGATCACCTGATTGATGCTCAAATCACCAGTGGCGATAATGACATTATCCTGGGTACACGCAATGGTATGTCCATTCGCTTCAGTGAGACCAATATCCGTCCCACGGGTCGCAAGACCATGGGTGTCAAGGGTATTGAACTCAAGGGACATGACGATAGTGTCGTGGGTATGATTGTAGTTCGTCGTGAAGGTACTGTGTTGGCCGTCTCCGAGCATGGTTTTGGCAAGCGGACAGAAGTGATCAACTACCGCGTCCAGAATCGAGCAGGAAAAGGTATTATCACCATTAAAACCACACCCAAGGTTGGAAGTATGGTTTCCCTGCTGGAGGTTGTGGACAATGATGATCTGATGATTATTACCAGTCGTGGAGTACTTATTCGCCAGCCGGTTTCCTCCATACGCAGTATTGGACGTAACACACAGGGTGTCAAATTGATTCGCCTGGATGAAGGAGACTCCATTGCAGCGGTGACACGGGTTCAGGAAGAAAAGGATCCAGAAGAAATCGCTCTTGCTGATGGAGAAGCTCCCGTGGTCGAGCAAAAGGATATTTTTGACGGTGAGGGAGAAACACCGCCAGCCGAATAAGGGAGTTGCTCCATGGGACCATCAACCTTTGCTGAACGGCTCAGCCAAATCCAGGATGAAGTAGCCGCGGCTGCTCACCGGGTTGGCCGAGCCGCCGAAGACATCACACTGATTGGTGTCAGCAAACGAAAACCCGTGGAAGATATGCAGCAAGCCTACGATGCCGGCCTGCGTCATTTTGGAGAGAATCGAGCACAGGAAGTTCGTGATAAGTTTCCCGGGTTCAATCCAGAAGGTATCATCAGACACTTTATCGGGCACCTTCAGAGCAATAAAGTAAAATACCTTCCCGGTAGGGTTGATATGATCCACACCATTGATTCTACGCGCATAGCTGATGCGGTGGATCAGCGTTTTGGGGCTCAAGATTTGAAAATTCCAGTCCTGGTGGAAATCAACATCTCCGGGGAAATCAATAAAGAAGGCGTAGAGCCAATTCAGGCCTTGGACCTAGCTGCATATTGCGCCAACAAACCGAATCTGGAGTTCCAGGGTCTCATGACCATCGGCCCCCTGACAGCGGATACCGCTCGCATCAGACAGGCTTTCAGAGAGATGTTGCTCATACATGAGCAGGTTGTCAGGCAGGTTGGAACCGGTGTGAGACCAGCCATTCTGTCCATGGGTATGTCCAGTGATTTTAGCCTCGCAATTGAAGAGGGTGCGACCCATATTCGTGTGGGAACCGCACTTTTCGGTGCCCGGGAATATTAAAGGAGGAGACCATTATGGGACGATTAAGTCCGAAAGATATTCGAGATCAGGAATTCAAGCAATCTCCTCTGGGCTTCAGTAAAGACCAGGTGAATCAATTCCTGGGAGAAATTGCCGATGAGTTGGAAGCCTTGATTCAGGAGTCCAATGCCATTCATGTTGAGAATAAGGAAGCCCTCCTGGCGTTGACGACCTACAGGAATGTAGAAGAGAGTTTGAAGGAGACTTTGCTGTTGGCTCAAAAAACAGCGCAGGACACTTTGAAAAATGCCCACAGTGAGGCTGAAACCATTCTCCGCCAGGCCAATACAGAAAAAGAGGCCCAGCTCTTCGATGCCCGGGAAAAATTGACTCAGATTCAAAAAGAAATTCGCCGACTACAGGCTCGACGTGATTTAGTTCTGCTAAAATTAAAACGTCATCTTCAGTTGGATCTGGATGCTCTTGAAGATGAATTTCCTGACAAAGAAGATGACCAGGATTCCTTTTCAAGGAAGTCTGCATCGCATGACGAGCGGATTGTGGACTTTTCAAAAAATGATCTCATCATGGAAGACATGGATCAAGAAAGCAACGCACCCGAAATCAACATTCCTGATGCGGAGGACTTCTCTCGGGAATGAATTCGACCCCCATTATTTTTTGCGCACCTGAATTCGAAAAGCGATTGAAGCTGGCCTATCCCCGGGGACGTGTGATTTCCTATTCTGAAACCATCGATCTGTGCCGGAAAAGGGTTAGCGCCCTGGATAAGCAAAAGCTGCGAGAGGTGATCCTCCTTTTTAAGTGTCTTCAGGACCCTCCCTCAAATCAGGTTGTCAAAGACCATATGAATTTATCAAAGCTTAATCCCCTCATTGGTCCAGCGGATGTGAGCAAGGGTCCCAGGTTCCCAGATATGTCGTCGGTTTATGAGGAAGATGATGGAATTATTGTGGTTGTGGGTGAAGATGAAGACCTCCCAAACTTTAAGGAGCCCTGGATTCAGGTCACCGGTGGCGTCTGGGAAGCTATCGCCTTAAAACATAGAGGATATAGTATTGAAGGCTGGATAATTGCTGATTTAGAAAAATGGATCAGTGAAAGTCCAATATTTAATTAGATTGTTTGTCAGTTTTGAACGACCCCCTGGGGTCAAGTGGAGGAAGCATGCAAAAAAATAGCGTTAATAAAGTGCTCTTGGTGGGCCGCCTGGGTCAAAAACCAGAGCTAAAATATACAACGAGCCAGATGGCAGTTGTTAACCTAAGTGTCGCCACAACCGAGTCTCGTAAAGACAGAGATGGTAATTACAAAGACGAGACAGAATGGTCCAGAGTGGTCGTCTTTGGCAAAACAGCTGAGTTTGTTGCCAATTATCTTGATAAGGGTGCCCTGGTTTATGTAGAGGGTCGCCTCCAGACCCGCTCCTGGGAAAACAAGGATGGTGTGAAGATGAGCACCACCGAAGTCATCGCCAATGCAGTGACTTCTCTTGGCAGCGGTGGTGGATCAACAGGTGGCGGTCGTAGCCCGGATAGTGGCAGCTATGGTGGAGGAGCCCCGTCAGGCGGGTCTGCTCCTGGTGGCAGTCCCTTTGGTGGTGAAGACGACGAGCCGTTGCCATTCTAAAATCAGAAAAAGCTATGGTGGTTTTTATACAGGCGGGGATTCAAATCCCCGCTTGGTGTATATATAGGTCACGATGAATTCCCCCGCCTGTCCCCTCTGCTCAAATCCAGAGACCACTCGCTATCATGCCGATGCCGCTCGTGAATTTCTGCATTGCACAGTTTGTGACCTGGTCTTTGCCCACCCGGATTTTC
>JAIPGJ010000094.1 GCA_021736185.1 Fidelibacterota bacterium
ATTTAAAAATGAAGTTCCAGAAATTGAAGACGGAATCATCGATATCAGGACACTTTCTCGTGAGCCGGGTGATCGAACCAAGATCATCGTTGAATCCCACGATAAGCGTATTGGCGCCGTCGGTGCCTGTGTCGGGATGAAGGGCAGTAGAATTCAGGTTATCGTTCGCGAACTGAATGATGAAAAAATTGATATCATCAACTATACGTCTGAACCCCAGTTACTGGTAACGCGAGCATTGTCTCCTGCAAAGCCTTATCGTGTGACGATTGATTATGAGAAACACAGAGCCCTGGCACTTTTTGAAGCTGAAGATATTTCCATCGCTATTGGAAAAAATGGCCAGAATGTCCGACTTGCTTCCAAGGTGACTGGTTTTGAGATTGATGCAAAATCTCGCAGTGAGGTTGAGGGTCCGGTGGTTGTTGAGGTTTACCTCGAAGAAGTCGAAGGACTCCCCAAACGCGTGGTCTCGATCCTTGCTGAAAATGGCATTGATACGGTGAACGAGGTGGTCAATACCAGCAAGGAAACATTGCTGAGCTTTAAAGGACTTGGGGAAAAATCGCTTGACGAGTTCATGGCAGCGTTGATGGAAAAAGTTGAAGTAAAAGTTGAAGTTATCGAAGAAGTCGTGGAAGTTGACGATTCGGACGATGAGGATTAAGCAGAAGTATCTGCCACTGGGAACAGTTATAGACAGTCTCCAGTTTTGCAGGCCTGATGTGTTGCTGCTTAAATGGGATGAGGAAAGAGGAACGATTGAGTAAACCGAAACGAATATATCAAATTGCCAAGCAGATAAATATCTCTCATAGTGAGATTGTCACTTTTCTTAAGGAAAAGGGACTTGATGTAACCAATCATATGAGTCCAGTTGATGAAGAAACCCACAATCTTATTCTGAAAAACTTTGCATCTGATCTTTATCAAATTGAGCTGGATCAAAAAGAGATTGATCGACGCGCTCTGGAAGAACAGCGCCGTATTGAAGAAGAAGAGCGCATCCGCAAGGCTGAAGATGAAAAATTGGCTCGTGAGGTTGAGGATCGCTCAAGACGGGACGCTGAAGATCAGCGTCGTCAGGAAATCGAGGACGCCAAACGCCGGGCTGAGGAAGATCGCAGAGAAGCCATTGAAAAAGCCAAGCGTGAAATAGCCGAAGAAGAGAGTAGAAAACTCGCCGAATCCCAGGCAGCCAGAGAACGAGAAGATCTGGAGAAGCAGAAGAGCGCTAAAAAAGCTTCTAAACCTACCATTTTACGCCCTGGCGAAGATCCTGACGAAAAACCCGAAGAATCGACAACAGATAAAATCATCGCCAAAAAGATTGAGCGAAAAATTAAACATGTTGTTAAAGCCACACCCACCAAGAGTAAGGGAAAACCGGTTAAGAAACGTCGTACTTTCGATCAAAAGGAAGTTGATGCGTCTATTAAAAAGGTGATGACCTCTCTGGATACCAGTAAAAAACGCAGACGTCGCCGAGATGGTAGACATGAAGAAAGTCTTGAAGATGATGTCTATCGTGTCTCCGAGTTTGTTTCTGTCCACGATTTTGCAAATCTCATTGAAATTGATGTTGCTGACATCATCAGCAAATGTATGGATATGGGAATGATGGTAACCATCAATCAGAGAATTGATAAAGACACCATTGAACTCCTCGCTGAGGAATTTGAAATTGCCGTTGTCTTTGAGGACAATACCGTTACCACCATGGATGAAGAGATTGCTCATGAAGAAGTTGATGAAGCAAAACTGAAACCCCGTCCACCCGTGGTAACGATCATGGGTCACGTTGATCACGGAAAAACCTCATTGCTGGATTATATCCGTAACGCCAATGTTATCTCTGGTGAAGCAGGAGGTATTACCCAGCATATCGGTGCCTATTCGGTACCCGTAGGCGATGGTAAGCTCATTACTTTTCTTGATACACCTGGTCACGAAGCCTTTACGGCCATGCGTGCCCGTGGTGCACAGGTCACAGATATTGTTATCATCATAGTTGCTGCAGATGATTCCGTCATGCCTCAGACCATTGAAGCCATTGACCACGCCAAAGCCGCTGGGGTTCCCATCGTGTTTGCCATTAACAAGATGGACGTCCAAGGCGCAGATGCCGAGAAAGTTCGTCGAGAACTCTCCGAGCGTGATATGTTGGTCGAAAGCTGGGGTGGTAAATACCCAGATGTTGAAATCTCCGCCAAACTGGGAACCAATGTGGATGAATTGCTGGAGACCGTTGCCCTTGAAGCTGAAGTTCTTGATTTAAAAGCCAATCCTAGTGGGAAAGCCCGCGGGATTGTTGTTGAATCCAAATTGGATAAGGGAGTCGGTGCCCTGGCGACCGTTCTGGTGAGTAGAGGAACCCTGAAAATTGGAGATCCCTTTGTTTGTGGAGATTACTCCGGTCGTGTGCGCGCCCTTAAGGACGATCATGGGAATAGAATAAAAAGTGCGGGTCCTTCCATGCCCGTGGAGATTCTTGGCTTTAGTGATGTCCCCCGTGCAGGTGATAACCTGGTTGTCATGAAAAATGATAAAGAAGCACGAGATGTGAGTACACAGCGTCGTTCATTGCGTAGAGAACAAGACTTCAAACGCATGCGCCATCTGACATTGGATCAAATATCTCTACAAATCTCCGAAGGTAAGGTCAGGGAAGTTCCACTCCTGATTAAGGGCGATGTGGACGGTTCCATCGAAGCACTCGCTGATTCATTTATGAGAATGTCCACCAGTGAAGTTGCTGTACGCATCATTCACCGCGGTATTGGAATGATCAAAGAATCTGATGTACTTTTGGCTGCTGCTTCTAATGCCATTATTGTGGGCTTCAATGTGACCGCTGATAGCAATGCCAAACTTTTAGCGAAGGTTGATGGCGTTGAAATTCGCCATTATGATGTTATCTACGCTGCAGTTGATGATGTTCATCAAGCCCTTGAAGGTCTCCTGGAACCAGATGTTGTTGAGAATGAACTTGGAAAAGCAGAAGTGACTGAGCTTTTCAAAATTCCTAAAATTGGTATCATTGCAGGGTCCATTGTCACTCAGGGAGTAGCACGTCGCAACGCCAAGGTGCGGGTTATCCGCGATGGTGAGACGGTTTTCAGTGGTGAAATGAATGCACTCAAACGCTTTAAGGATGAAGTAAAAGAAGTCATGGAAGGCAATGAGTGCGGAATTTCACTTAAGGATTTCAGTAAAATTAAAGAAGGCGATGTTCTGGAATTTTATACGGAAGAGATCATCAAGCGTAAACTGGAATCGTCCATAAAAAAATGATCCTTGGATTGATATAAATTAAATGGGTATTGCAAGACAACAAAGGGTCGCAGATGCCATCAGGGCAGCCGTCGCTGAATATTTGATATTGAACCTGGCAAATACTACTCCAGGCTTTGTTTCGGTTACAAAAGCAAAAGTGACTCCGGATTTGAAAATAGCCTATGTCTATTTCTCAATATATGGAAGTGAAGAGGATGTTGCTTTTACCTTCAAAACACTGGGGCACCACAATGGCCGCATCCGATTTCATGTTGGTAAAGAGGTTCCTCTTAAATACGTGCCTGAGTTGAGATTCTTTATTGACGACACCATGGGCTATGCAGACAAGATGAATCGGGTGATGAAAGATTTATGATCGCCACGGAGCATATCATCAATATTGACAAACCCATGGATTGGACCAGTTTTGATGTGGTTCGCAAAGTTCGCAACACCACCAAGATTAAAAAAGTCGGACATGCCGGCACACTGGATCCCTTTGCTACCGGTGTACTTATCATTATAACCGGTAAAAATACAAAACGGCAGAGCGAATTCATGGAACTGCCCAAGACCTACCATGCTGAAATAGTTTTTGGGAATAAAACAGATACAGGGGATCGTACTGGGACTATTGTTGAGTCTTCACCCGTGCCAGAATTATCAGAAGCGATCATTTTAGAAGCCCTTGCTGAATTCAAAGGTGAAATCCAACAGATACCGCCCATGTATTCCGCTAAAAAGGTCAATGGTCAAAAACTTTATACCTTGGCTCGCAAGGGTCAAGTGGTTGATCGCAAGCCCTCCCTGGTAACGATTTATGACATCCAGCTCACATCCTGGAGCAGTGACCAGGTGAATATTCGTGTGAATTGCAGTCGCGGTACCTATATCCGGGTACTGGCTGAGGATATTGCACAAAAATTGGGTACCCTGGCCCATGTAAAAGAATTGCAAAGAACAGCAATAGGTGACTATCGCATAGAGGATGCCCTGAGCATACCAGAGTTTATTGAAAAATGGAAATCATCCACAGTCTAAAAGCCTTTCCAGCGCTGGATGGTTGTGTTGCGACCATTGGGAGTTTTGATGGTATCCACCGTGGTCATCAGGCTTTGATTAAAAGATGTATTTCTGAATCACAGGAACGGGGCTTACCCTCCGTGGTGATCACCTTTCACCCTCATCCGCAACAGTTGCTGAGGGATAGCGAGAGCCGTCCCATTCGATTGTTGACTGGTATTGAGGAGAGAGCTCACCTCATAGAACGCTATGATCCCGTGGACTATCTCCTGGTACTTGATTTTAATCGCGGATTTTCGCACATGAGTGCTGATGATTTTGCTGAAAAAGTCCTGGAAGACGTTTTACATGTTCACCATGTGGTAGTTGGATACGATCACCGCTTTGGTCACAATCGTGAAGGTGATGCTGATTGGCTTTGCAAACGCGGAGATTTGAAGGCGTATAAAGTGAGTGTGGTAGGTCCCATTAACAATGAAAACCTGCCTGTAAGCAGCACACTCATACGAGATCATATCCAATCAGATCGATTGGATCTGGCGAATGCCATGCTGGGACACGCCTACACGCTGTTTGGAACCGTTGTCCATGGTGATGAGAGAGGTAAAAGTCTGAATTTTCCAACTGCAAATATTGATCCGCATGCGGAAAATAAGTTGATACCCAATAAAGGCGTTTATCTTGGGCGCGTGAAAACAAATGCATTTTCAAGTTTTGGAATGTGCAATATTGGGGTTCGCCCCACGTTTAAAGATGATAAGGAGATTACTATTGAAGTGAATCTCTTTAACATTCCTGAGGGAAAAGAAAATTTGTACGATCAAGAGGTGATACTCGAGTTTTTACAAAAGTTAAGAGATGAAAAGAAATTTTCCAGTGTGGATGATTTAATTATACAATTAGAAAATGATAAGAAAACGTGTTTAGCGATAATCGAAAATTATCGAGATGTCTGAAGGAGGACACATGTCAATAACAACAGAAGAAAAGGCTGCTCTGGTTAAGGAATACGGCGAAAATGAGAAGGATACTGGATCAACAAGCGTCCAGGTTGCCATTCTCACGACTCAGATTAGTAACCTGACCGAGCATTTACAAGCCTACAAGAAAGACCATCATAGCCGACGCGGATTGCTCAAAATGGTTGGGCAACGTCGCCGCTTACTACGCTACATCCAGAAAAGTGATGTAGCTCAATACAAAGCTTTGATCACCAAGCTTGGTATTCGTAAATAAGAATTGGAGATATTTTGATTAAAAGAGAAATGATGCTGGGCGGACGTACGCTTAGTCTAGAAACCGGTCGAATGGCCAAACAGGCTGGTGGCGCCGTACTTGCCATTTATGGTGAGACCTCTGTCCTCGTGGCAGCAACTGCATCAAAACATGAAGACCCGAACAAGGATTTTTTCCCCTTGCAGGTCGAATATAGAGAAAAAGCTTATGCTGGTGGAAAAATTCCTGGTGGCTTTTTCAAAAGAGAAGCCAGACCTTCTGAGAAAGAGATTCTCAGTTCCCGTATGACGGATAGACCTATTCGTCCGCTTTTCCCAGAGAATTTTAATAATGAAACTCAGGTTATGATAACCGTTGTTTCAAGTGATGGCGAGAATACAGCTGACTCATTAGGTACCATCGGTGCTTCTTTCGCTCTGTCTATTTCAGATATTCCCTGGAATGGTCCTGTAGCCTCAGTTCATGTTGGGCGCATCAATGGTGAGTTAATCCTCAATCCTACCTATGCTCAAACTGAAGAATCCGAAATGGACATCACCATCACCGGAACTGCAACAGATGTGGTCATGGTTGAAGGTGAAGCCAAGGAAGTTTCAGAAGAAGTCATGGTTGAAGCCCTGCTTTTTGCCCAAAAAGCAATCTCAGAAGTTGTAGCCTTTCAACAGAGCATCATAGACGAGATCAAGCCTGTAAAACGCGAATTGAAAGTTGATGAAGCTAAAGCTGCCATCATGGCCGATGTTGATAGTGCCATTGATGAAAAGCTGCTTACAAAACTGAACTCAATTGTGTTGAAGATGGAGCGTCATGATGCTCGAAACGCCGCCAAGGACGATTTCATCGCCAAGTTTGAAGAAACTTACCCTGATCAATTAAAGGTTGTTGGCGAAGTCTTTGACAAACGTCTCAAAGCAAATATTCGTGAACGAATCATGTCCAAAGGCAAACGGGTTGATGGTCGTGGATTGAAAGATATTCGTAAGATCACCGCTGAAGTTGGCGTTTTACCACGTGTGCATGGATCTGCATTATTCACTCGAGGTGAGACACAGGCATTGGTTATCACAACATTGGGTACCAAGTTAGATGAGCAAATCATCGACAATGTGGATCAGGATTTTAAAAAGTCCTTCTATCTGCATTATAACTTTCCACCCTATTGTGTCGGTGAAACCGGTCGAATCGGTTTTACGGGTCGTCGTGAAATTGGCCATGGTAATCTGGCTGAACGTAGTCTGAAAACACTCCTGCCTGGTAAGGAAGATTTTCCTTATACAGTTCGTCTAGTCGCTGAAATCCTTGAATCAAATGGATCTTCATCCATGGCAAGTGTTTGTGGTGGCTCATTAGCCCTTATGGACGCTGGTGTTCCCTTCAAAAAGACAGTGGCCGGAATCGCCATGGGTCTGATCAGTGATGGGAAACGATTCTCAGTGCTTTCCGATATCCTTGGCGACGAAGATCACTATGGTGATATGGATTTCAAGGTCACAGGAACCAAAGATGGTATTAATGCCATCCAGATGGACTTGAAGATCGAAGGTATCAGTGCCGAACTTATGACTGAAGCTCTTCTCCAGGCTAAAGAAGGTCGCGAACATATCATAAATATTATGGAAGCGTCCTTACCTGCTGCCCGTGAACAGCTATCTCCCTATGCACCAAGATTCATCACCATCAGAATCAAACCTGATCAGATTGGTGATGTAATTGGGCCACAAGGCAAGATCATCAAAGCCATTCAGGCCGATACAGGCGCCACCATCGAAATCGACCAGGAAGGTATTGTGTTTGTCTTTGCTGAAACTTCTGAAGCTGCTGAAGCTGCTGCTGAACGAATCAACGGGATTGTACGTGTACCTGTTGCTGGTGAAGAATTTGATGCCAAAGTGGTGCGCCTCATGTCATTTGGAGCCTTTGTTGAATTTTTACCCGGGAAGCAGGGACTGATTCATATCAGTGATCTGGAATATGCCCGTGTAGAAAAAGTTGAAGATGTGCTTAATATCGGTGACACCGTCAGAGTAAAATTGATGGAAGTTGACGATAGCGGACGCTACAACTTGAGTCGCAAAGCACTCCTGGAAATGCCAGAAGGATACGTTGAACCACCAAAGAAACCTCGTGCTCCACGTGATAGCAATCGCGGTGGCGGCAGGGATCGTGGTGGCAGAGATCGCGGACCTCGTCGAGATAACAATCGTCGGTAATTTGCTGAAGTGACTTCACTTCGTAAGCAAACCACTCTATCGAACGGACTGACCATCGTTACTGAAACGGTGGACACAGTCCGTTCGGTGGCTTTAGGGATATGGGTACGGGCTGGCAGCCGCTATGAACCGGCGACCCTTGCGGGTATTTCCCATTTCCTGGAGCATACCGTTTTTAAAGGTACCAAGCATAGAACTACCTTTGAAATCGCTTCTTCTCTGGAGAGTGTGGGCGGTCACCTGAACGCCTTCACCACCAAGGAGTATACCTGCTACCATGCCAGATTTCTCAGTGAATATCTGGAGCAAGCAGTTGATGTACTTACCGATTTGCTGCTCCATCCTACTTTTCCTGATGCTGAAATAGAGCGTGAAAAATCAGTCGTTCTTGATGAATTACGTGATAGCAAGGATGTCCCGGAAGAATTGGCTTTTGATACTTTTGAGGAATTTCTTTATCCCGACAATTCCATCGGGAGACCCATTCTCGGTAACGAGACCTCTATAAATAATTTTAATCCAACAGCCTTAACCAAATATCTGGATGAGAATTATGGTCCTCAGAACACCATCATTGTTGCTGCCGGTTTTGTAAATCACGAGGAGTTGGTCGCATTCATTTCAGATAAATATGATCGACCTCAATCGAGTGCAAATAGTTTTGAACCAGTGTTGGAAGCCAGTTATGTTCCCGGTAAGGAAGTAAGAACCAAGGATATTCAACAAAGCCACCTGATTACTGGTTTGCCAATATTCTCTGTATTTGATGAACGACGCTATGACATAGCAGTGCTGAATTCCATCCTCAGTGGTGGCATGAGCTCCAGATTGTTTCAGAATATCCGGGAAGCTCATGGCGTAGCCTATCAAATATTTTCTTTTGTTAACCATTATCGCGATACAGGATCATTCGGCATATACTTGGCCACAGACCCATTAAAGCGTGATCTGGCTGTGGAACTCACCTTTAATGAGCTGGAGAAAATGGTCAAGAATCCTGTGAATGATGCTGAATTGGAGATGGTGAAAGCCCAATACAAATCAGGGGTCGTTATGGGTGACGAATCCATGGAGCGACGCATGATGCGTCTGGGTCGTCAACAGATATATTATGGCGAGAATATGAGCCTGGATAAATTTCTCCAAAAGATCGAAGCCATTGATGTGGAGAGAATTCAAGTCTTGGCACGAGAATTGTTCAATCCTGATAGGTTTTTTACTAGCATTTTGGAACCGGCCAGCGCAGTCTAACACAGCAGGCCATGGGGAGTCCCGTTTTCAGGGATTTGGCGCAGACTGGCACTGGCACTCAAATATTATCATAGGAGGCGAATATGATCGTCGGAGTACCCAGAGAAATTAAAACAAATGAAAATCGTATTGCAATGACTCCAGGCGGAGTGGAATTGTTGGTTGCCAATGGTCACAAAGTCATCATCGAAGACAATGGTGGTGTCAATAGTGGCTTTACTAACGAGATGTATGAGGAAGTCGGAGGCATAATAGAATCCGATGTTGATAAGATTTGGGCCGATGCTGATATGATCATCAAGGTCAAAGAACCACAGCCAGTAGAAATTGCCAGAACGCGTCCCGGACAAATTGTTTTCACCTATTTCCATTTTGCCGCTGATGAAGCGCTTACGCTTGGATTTTTAAAAACCAAAGCCTGGGCGGTGGCCTATGAGACCGTTGAAAACAGATCAAAAAAATTACCCTTGCTGGAGCCCATGAGTGAAGTTGCAGGGCGCATGGCCACTCAAGAAGGGGCCAAATACCTCGAGCATACGAGTGGTGGTCGTGGTGTTTTATTGGGTGGGGTTCCCGGTGTTAAGCCTGGAATCGTATTGGTCTTAGGTGGCGGTACCGTAGGTACCCATGCCACGAAGATTGCTGCCGGTATGGGTGCCAATGTAACCATTATGGACATTGATCTGGACCGTCTGCGCTACCTCGATGATATTATGCCCAAAAATGTCAGTACAATTTATAGTTCACCTGCCAATATTCGCGAATTATTGCCAGCGGTTGATCTTGTAATCGGAGCTGTACTTCTTCCAGGAGCAAAGGCTCCAAAACTTATCACCCGCGATATGCTGAGTGATATGAAACCGGGCTCAGTTATTGTTGATGTTGCAGTTGATCAGGGGGGGTGTGTTGAGACTTGTAAACCCACTACTCATGAGAATCCAACCTTTGTGGTTGATGGTGTCGTTCATTATTGTGTCGCCAATATGCCTGGAGCGGTTCCTTATACCTCTACCAAAGCCTTAACCAATGCCACCTTACCCTATATTATCAAATTAGCCAACAAAGGTGTGAAGGAAGCATTAAAAGCCGACGAGAACTTTGCACTTGGTCTTAATATGGTAGATGGGAAAGTAACTTGTGAAGCAGTAGCTGATGCTTTCGGATTGGAATACACGCCCGTACACCAGGTATTGAGCTAAATCTTGTCATTCCCTGTTTATAACAGGGGCCTGGTTTATCACAAGGTCTCTGAACAATATGAGTGGGGAGTAACGACGGTAACACCGCGACAATTTAAGGCCCAGATGCTGGCTCTCCAGCATTTGGGCTTTTCGTTATCCTGCATCAAGGATCATGACCCCGCGCAAAATCAGATTATGGTCACCTTTGACGATGGCTATTCCTGTATCAATGAATACGCTGCACCCATTCTTGATGAAGTGGGTGGCGTCGCCACGGTTTTTGCCATAACGGACTATGTGGGCAAGAAAAATAGTTGGGACTATTTTCCTGAAAATAAGCAAATCTATCATATGAACTGGGCAGAGCTTCGCAACTTGCATGATAGAGGGTGGGAGATAGGCTCTCATGGGAAATCCCATCGCCGCTTGATTGCCATGGATACCAAGATCATTCAAGATGAACTGGTGAGTTCCAAAAAACATATTGAAGACCAGTTGGGGAGTGAAGTACAAACATTTTGTCCACCCTTCAATGCATGGAATACGGACCTATTGCTTCAAATAGAGCAGGCAGGTTACACCAGAATTGCCATTTCCTTTCCTTTATCTGGTTTGCCAAAGTGGAGAGGAAGCTTCGTTCCGCGCCTTGGCGTATATCTGCATGACAGCAAACCCTTGTTTCTGGCAAAAATCTTTGCTAATCCGCTGTCTCCCCTTGAGGTATTGCAGCAACAATTAATCAATATTGCCGGGGATGGTAAGATACTGG
>JAIPGJ010000095.1 GCA_021736185.1 Fidelibacterota bacterium
CACACCATCCTCAAGTCCCTTGGTTTGCACGCTAATGGCTTTCAGGTTATCAGGTAGGGGAGCAGTATTGCTCAATTCAAAGGACAACGATTTCCCCTCATAGTTGGGGGCGTATACCTGCCAGCTTGCTGGATTGGAGCTGGGAATAGTGCCGGGGAAGGAGTTCGCAGTAATTCGATGAATGCCCATCTCATTAATGGGGAAACGGTACCACTGACCTGAAGGTAATGTCTGGCTCAGGCGATTTAAGCTCGCAGGAGCAACTTTAGCCCAATTTGAAGCCATATCAGAATTTAGGTAGGTGGAGATCAGATCAAGATCCTGACTACTGCCGGCAGGCGAATTATCTGGAAAGGTCAGGCGAAAAGTAATGTTTTCCAGGCGCTGATCTTTTTCTGCATAGGGCATGATCAATATTCTGGCAGTATTGAATGAGCGAAAATCCTCGTCAGCCATAACCGTAATCATTTGCTCTGATTCGATGAGGGGGAGTTCCATATCCGGGGCGAATGTATTTCTGTGGATTTGCCTGGGTAGCCTTTGATCCGGGCTGAGCTGACTCTGAAGAATTTCGATTTGGGGGAGTACACCGTCCGGGGGCAATAGAATCGGGATAGTAAATACTGGAACGATTTTTTCAAGCTGCGGATGATAAGAGAAAGCAGCATCTGACCAGCGAGGTAAATTGAGACTTCTGTCCCCAATCTCATAGTGAGAGATTTGAGGATTGGCAATACTCACTTCCACAGTGATACTATGCCTCTCGCGCTCTACAATGGAGATATCCATCCCCATGAGGGAGCTGGAAAGAATGATTACTGCAATTAGTTTATTCATGAATTCCTAAACGTAAATCCTTGGGGATTGTTCCACGGTCATCTTGTTAATAATAATTGAAAACTTATTCCCACAAAGGGAAATGATCAGCCGGAATCATTAAACTGGATTGGAAAAATCTTAGAGCGATTTAACCAATGATGCTCCAATGAAAATCTCAACCCGGCGATTGATCTCCCGCCCGGCTTGGGTGTTGTTGTTGCCAATGGGTTGAAATTCTCCAAATCCGCCAATGGCGAATATTGAGGGAGGTAAACCGGTACGCTCTTGCAGCTGGAGCATGATAGCCTGCGCCCTGGCAGCGCTGAGTTCCCAGTTATCGCGATAGAGAGCGTTCCTCGTCAATGGCATATTATCTGTATGCCCTTCGATACGAATTTCCACCAGCCAATTCAATCCTGAGGATTCCAGCTCTCGCAGAAAGGAGGCATGTTCTGTATCCATGAGATGGAAAATGTGCAAATTTTGGATGGAAGTCGCCACTGCATCTAATTGGTAGAGGTGGGTATCCCGAGGCTGAGCTGACGCAACCTCAAATAGTCTGGGATCCTTAAGGGTAATCTGGACCCCCTTGGAATTGCGGCTGACAGCTATTTCTTCAATCCCAGCCAGGTTCATGGCTTCCTGTACCTCACTGGCCGCTTCGTCAAGTCGATCATTTACCCAGGCATGGACCTTGTTAATTTGCCCGGCTCGTACGGTGATCATCATGATGAAAAAGCAGATTAAAAGCGTGACCGTGTCTCCGTAGGACAGGACCCAGCTTGCCCGCGCATTGCCGGCAGTTTTTTTTAATTTTTCAGATGAGCTAGACATTTTCGATCTCAACCAGTTGGATGTCTAGATAAATTTCCACGCGACGGTTTTCATCATAATTACCTGCATCCACAAGCGGATGGAAGGGACCATAGCCAGAAATAGAGAAAAGGGATTCTGGTAATTTAGTTTCAGCAATCAGAAACTGAGCCACCTGGTGTGCCCTGGCAGTTGATAAATCCCAATTATCTCTAAAGCGTGAGGATCTTCCAAGTGGGACTGCATCGGAGTGTCCCTCAATTCGTATATTTATTTTGATGGTCTTCCCGGTTGCTTCCAGCTTTGCGAATACATCTTTATTTCGTTGTGGTATCTGGTCCAGCTCCAAATCGCCGATGATTTGTGCTACCGTTCTCAGATAAAAAATGAAATTAACTACGATCTGGTCATCACCGGATTGAAAAAATGTTTGATTACCAATTTCAGAGGGGATAAGCAATTTAATCCCCTTTGGACCGGCGTGTTCGACATAGAGCCAATCCAGTCCACGTGCCTGCTTTTCCTTAAGAACTTTGGCATAAATGACGTCTTTCATCTGATCAGCAAATTTGAACGTTGTATTGGCGTCCTGCTCTGCTTTAATAATGAGCAGGAGAAAGAAGGCCAGTAAACCCGTTAGCAGATCACTATAGGTAACCTTCCAGGAGGTGGATGCCCGTTCGGCAATGAGTGAGATGTCAGACATTAAATTTTAGGTCGTGGTTTGTCTTGCAGCCTTCCGGGTATCCTTGTCAACAAAAGTAAGCAATTTTTCACGCATGATCAGTGGGTGTTCTTTTGAGTGAATGCTGAGTATTCCAGCTTTAATAATATTGAGGAAATGAACTTCTGCATCGGAGCGGGTTTTCAGCTTACCGGCAATGGGGATAAATAGAAGATTTGCCAACAACACACCATAGAAGGTGGTTACCAGAGCGATACCCATACCTTGGAGCAATGCTGACATGGAATCCTGGGCACCGGCGGCGTAGCTGTCCACCGTAGAAGTCGCAGCTTGACGCGTCATCATGAGTATCAAACCCATAACGGTTCCAAGGAGACCAAAGGCGGGAGCATAGGATCCCATGTTATAAAAGATTTCCTGACCGTTGGAGTGTCGATCAATCATTGAATTGAGTTCGTTATCGAGAAAATTTTCCAACTTTTTGGGATCTTTTTCCAGGATAGCATTTTCCAGGCCCATTTGTAGATAATGATTGTCCATCCCATCTAGTAGATTTTCCAGAGAGGGCAGCCCTTTTTTTCTGGCTTCATCAGAATACTGAGCCAATTCATCGATGACTTTGAGATGATCAAAAGTACCCCCATTGAAGAATGCCTGAAGGGAAACCTTAAGCATTCCGATGAAACTCTTCAAGGGGTAGTTCACCAGGGTTGCCGCAAAGGTACCTCCCAGTACAATGGCCAAGCCACGGAGATTAAAAAATGTATCTGGCGGGGTAAAGGTTCCAGGTTCTGACATTCCAAAAAAGACCAGGAATAAGCCAAAAATTAATCCAATTATGGTTGCAATATCCATGTTTACCTCTAGGTGTTCTGCCTACAATCTGTGCAGCTACATTATTCTGATGCCAGCGATTTTGCCCATCCCATCAGTGCTTTTGTCTGGCTATCGCTCAAGCTCGCATCGGGGTGCAACAGGAGGTAAGGAAGGATAGGCATCTCGCCTGCTTCCAAAACATCCAGCATCTCATCCGCAATATCCGTGCTATCAAAGCCATCCAACTCTGAGAATTCTGAAAAGTTTAGATGTTTTCTTCCCTCAACAACATCATGGGTGATGAGGAATGATCCCGGTGCAATCCGGCTATACCAGGGCCATTTCGTTTCATTGGAGTGGCAATCATAACACGATGTTTTGAGTATTAATTTTATATCTGCAGGTGCTGCCGCGTCCTGAACAATGGGTGGGTTGGTCTGATTCAACGGAATGAGTTGTATGAGGATGAACAATCCCACAATAACGATGAGTATTATTCTTGTCCGAGTCACAAAATTCTCCTTAACTATGATTACAACAACATAATTAATGAGGAGTAAATATAAAGTCTTATTTGGTCGAGCCGCAGGGTTAAAACCCAGATTTTTAAATAAAAAACGGGGAGTTTCCTCCCCGTTTTTTTAGATCAATAATTGGTCTAAATTTTAAAGCATACGGAGACGATTGTCCATGATCTCGGCATTTTCCCGCAGCGATTCAAGATATTTTCCCCAGACTTCGTTTTGTCGTGTTTTCGTCAGGTTATCATATAAAGTTTTGTATTGCTTGGTAAAATCAGATTCATCAAAATCACTTCGGGCGTTGAGGCGCACAATGATGGCTCCACGCGGTGTATCAAAAACAGGGGAGATGGAGCCTGCATTCGCGTTCTCCAGAAAACCAAAAATCTCACTGATACGACCGAGGCCCTTAATGCTGGCATTTCCTCTGGCACCTTCTACGCTTTCGTAGCTTATTCCGTCGCGATCGTCCAGTTTTACGCTGGTCCAATCATTTTCTGAATCAAGTTGGCTGAGGAGTGTCGCGGCAGCTTCCCGGGCAAGTTCCTGCTTTTTCTCATTCATGAGCTTGCGCTTGATACTGACTTTTGCCTGATCGTAGGGCCGATCACCAGCTTCACTGATTTCAGATAGCATGAAAATGGCAAAATGGGATTCATTCTGCATCACATTACTATGGGCACCCAGTTCAGAAGTATAGGCGAATCTGACCGCCGATTGAAATGAACCAACACCGGATACAAAGGTGTCTTTTTCACGAAGTTTATTACTTGTGGTTGCCGTCATTCCAAGCGAGTCAACCGCTTTCTCAAAACCAATTTCGTCAGCCAGGAATTCAAGGTTTTTCAAGGTTCTTCTGATCTGATCGCGAGTGGTTTCGCTGGGTCGCACTTCAATGAGAATGTGACGGGCCTCAACTTCAGGCTGACCATCAACATTTCGGGTGGATTCGACTTTGAGGATGTGGTAGCCAAACTGGGTTACGATAGGACCCACAACTTCTCCCACAGGGGCCGCGAAAGCAGCTTCCTCAAATGCGGGAGCCATTTTGCCCTTGCCAAACCATCCAAGAAAACCACCATTGGGGGCAGAAGGTCCTTCTGAATGAATTTGAGCCATGGATTCGAATGATGCACCGGCAACAATATCCTCTTTAATATCGTTGATAAGGTTCAAGGCTCTGGCTGAATCGGCAGCGGTTGCTTTGACTTCAGTAGCCACCAGTTTTAGCGTGCGGGTTTCTTCCTGCTGGTAATCCTGGATGTTCAAGTCATAATAATTTTGAAGCTCTGCCTCTGAAATCTCAGCCTCGTCGTCCTTCCAGAGAGAGGTTTTTACAAATAAATAATCAAGATCATAAGCTACGTTGCTTAGGATATACTCGGACCTGACTTCAGCATCTGAAACCTGGGTGGTTGCCAGCACCTTTTGCTGTAACTTTTCTACGGGGACAATGGCTGCAACCTGTTGCTTCATGGCAGCAAAAAAATTCGCCGCTTCTGGTGAATTTACCGCCTCCTGATAAGCGTTAAAATCAAATTCGCCCTCATCAGAGACAAAATACTGTCTTACGCTGGGATGGATATTTTCAGAAAAATAATATTTGAGCTCACTTGGAGAGACACTGATCCCTTGTTCCTCAATTTGTTGTCGAATAAGAATCTGTGTCACCATGGTTTCCCATACCTGATCAGTCAGCTGAGCCATTTGCTGTTCAGTCGGTTCGCTGCCATTACGTTTTCTGTAATTGTCCCGTTCGTTTTGCAGGGAACGCATGAAACTTTCTCTAGAAAGTTCCTCACCATTGACCGTGGTGAAGGCATTGGGTTGATTTCCACTGATCAGATCCATGATGTTGGCCCCTCCAACCAATCCACCGACTGTCATGGTCAGCACGAAGACAACGACCAGAAATATCATAATCCCAGCCATGTTATCCCGCATTTTATTCATCACACCCATCTTGGTATTCCTCCTGCGCTATTCATAGCGTATAAATTTTGGATTTAAAAAAAGCCGCCCAATATAGTTTGACACACATGGCGTTGCAAGGATGGCACATCGCTAAATCGCGAACAAATAAAATCAATTTATCCGGTGGAACATTCGTCCGTGAAAGACCTCAGAGCAATGCTTTGAGATCAGACAAATTTGCAGCGCAAAGCCATGGGAGTGAATTTATATATCATGGCGAAGAGGATAAATATGACATTAATAATCGTATTAAACCTGATTTTGAATATATTGACATCATGTTAGATCAAATGGTTCAATTCAACCGATCTCATAACATCTTGTTTTTCTTAAGTATTATTTCAATCATCATCGCTTGCCAAGGAGATTCCATGCACGAATCCCAACCTTTTACAAATCGACTAGCAAAATCATCAAGCCCCTATTTACTCCAACATGCCCATAACCCTGTTGACTGGTTCCCCTGGGGAGCGGAGGCTTTTGAAAAAGCGCACCGCGAGGATAAGCCCATTTTTCTATCGATTGGCTACTCAACCTGTCATTGGTGCCATGTGATGGCACATGAATCATTTGAGAATGAGGAAGTAGCCAGACTCATGAATGAGAATTTCGTTTGTATTAAAGTTGACCGAGAAGAACGTCCTGATATCGATCAATTATACATGGCAGCAGCGACGACGCTTATCGGGCGCGGTGGTTGGCCTCTGACCATTGTGATGAGTCCTGATAAGCGACCCTTCTTTGCCGGCACTTACTTCCCCAGGGAGTCCGCTCCAGGGCGAGTGGGTCTGTTGGAGTTGTTGCCAAAAATTGCGGAAGCCTGGAAGACACAGCGATCAGAAATCGAAGGCGCCGCAGACCAGATTCTCAAAGCCCTGCAGCAGGAGAAACCAACCGGGGCTGGCCAGATATTGGATGAGGAAATCTTGATCCGCACCAGTTCAGACTTTAAGCGGAGCTATGATGCGGTGGAGGGAGGATTTGGATCTGCTCCGAAATTTCCATCAGCACACAATCTGGTATTTTTGCTCAGGGAAGGCTATCGCACCGGTGATACCACCCTTTCGGATATGGCACTTCACAGCCTCAGGCAGATGAGATTTGGAGGAATATTCGACCATATTGGCTTTGGGTTTCATCGATATAGTACAGATGCCAGGTGGCATGTTCCTCATTTTGAAAAGATGCTTTATGATCAGGCCAATCTTATGCTGGCCTATACCGAAGCCTGGGAGCTCAGTCGCGATCCATTGTTTCTACAAACGATTGAGGAAATATTTCTGTACCTGACAAATAAACTGAAATCCCCTAGGGGTGCTTATTATTCAGCAGAAGATGCAGATAGTGAAGGCGTGGAAGGCAAGTTCTATGTCTGGTCATGGGAGGAACTCCTGGAAGTCGTGGGGCCAGAAAAACTAGCTAAATATGCGCCTGCTTTTGGTCTTGAAGTCACAGGGAATTTTGAGGATGAAGCCAGCAGGAAGCCATCGGGAAAGAATATATTCCACATGGACTCAGTTCCAGACCATCATGAATTATTGCAAAGCTCAGAATGGGCTTTGGTACGCAAGAAATTGGAGCAGGCCAGAGAGCGCAGAATTCATCCCGGACTGGACAATAAAATTCTGGCGGACTGGAATGGACTGACCTTGTCGGCACTTTCCCGAGCTGCCACTGTCACGGGAGATATTCGATACCAAAAAGCTGCTGGCACATTGGCTGAATACCTCCGACATGAAATGCTTCAGCGTGACGAATTGGTGTTACATATGCCTGAATCCGGCAGCCATAAGGTTGAAGGCTTTCTTGATGACTATAGTTTCATCATCCAGGGGTTCCGATATTTTTATGAATCCTCCTTCGATGCAGACTACCTGAAGCTGGCAATTGAATTGCAGAAAATTCAGCTTGAAAAATTTTGGGATGAAACTGGAGGTGGATTTTTCTTTACCGAAGCAGAAAACAGCGATGTGTTTATTCGCCAGAAAGAAATCTATGATGGGGCGATTCCATCTGGTAATTCTGTTGCTGCAGAGAATCTCTATTATCTGGGACGGCTGGCGGAAATCCCAGCATGGGAAAGCCTGAGCAGAAAGATCGGGGAGACTTTTTCTGAGCAGGTCAATCGAGCTCCCCGGGGATTTTCCGCCCTGCTTCAAACGGTTCAAGTCCATGTGAATGGCAGCCAGGAGATCGTCATTGCTGGTGATACTCAAGATCTGAAGGCGGCCACACAAGTGCTTCAGAAATATTACAATCCTTACAAGCTGGTACTTTACCGACCGAATGAAGGGTTTGAGGCCATTGAGGATATTTCTGGATTTCTTTCCTACCAAAAAGCTATTGATGGAGGCCTGACTGTTTATATTTGCGAGAACTATGCCTGTCAATATCCGGAAACCAATTTACTCTCACTGGAGAAAGCACTTCAGAGAAAGTAGGGAGATTATTCAATGAACACATCTCTGTGCAATTCTTGTACTGCTATCATTCTTGCTGGGGGTAGCGCTCAGCGGATGGGGAAGGATAAGCGCTTTCTTAAGGTGGGAAACGAAAGGCTCCTCGATCGTCAGGTTGGGATATTGAAGCAGTATTTTGAGGATGTTATTATTTCAGCTAATGATCCCGAAGCGCTGGCTTATCTCAATGTGCCTGTTGTGAAAGATGAGTATGAGGGCCGGGGGCCACTGGAAGGATTAACTTCGGTACTCAAAACATCTCGCACAGAGTATAATTTTGTGGTTGCAGTAGATATTCCAGGCATCGATATGACTCTGGTGGAAAAAATGAGATCCCACCTGGATCATGTCTCTGCTGTCATTCCAGTATGTATTGATGGGCACCAGGAACCCCTGTTTGCCTTTTACAGCAAGAACTGTATACCTATTTTCCGGGCAGCTATGGATGAAGGAGAGTTTGCTATTCACAGGGCGTTAAAGCGATGTCCCGTTTATTTTTTCCCCATGAAAGGGGAGACGCCCTTGAAAAATTTAAATCGCACCGAAGAATACGAAGCATATATCAAGGGGCAACATTAAGTCCCTTCATAAACGCATTATTCAATGCTTCCCATTGTTTATAATCTGATTGATCAAGTATTGATTTTAATTCCAATCCGGCAATACGCCCCCAGATTAACTGTCCTTTCGGACTCACTTTGGGCTGTCTTTGAAGACCTCCCATAAGCAGTCTAATCGCCCTGGCCTGCAAGGCTTCTCCATCATCGACCTGATCCAGAAGCATTTTGACCTCGGCTTGTTCCAGGAGTAGTTCTACATAAGCTTCCACTATATCTGAATTGCCCAAAAGTGAGATGGCCGTATTCTCATCTACCATTTCAACGAGATCGGCATGCTCAGGCAGGATATCTACAAGCCCCCGCCCCAAGGTTTGATCTGCTTCCAAAAATTGGCCGATTTTTTTGAGTTTTAAAGCCGCAACGATGACTTCCCCCATCATTTCAATCATGCGCAGGATATAATCTTCTTTAATTGCGGACATCTTTCACCTTGATTGCGGTTTTAAAATTTCTTAGAATGTAGACAAACAATGATCAGTTAGGTAGAGTAAGTTCAGAATTAAGGTTCTCCCGAGGGACTTTCAGCAATGGATTTGTCTCACAAATTTATTTAATTAAACTGTTCCCAGAACATTTGCAGGAAGGTAGTTTCTTAGATGAAAGCCAAAATCACCAGGATCAAAAACTTTCGTAAAAATACTCTGATTCAGGGGTTTTTTCTCGTGAGAGAAAAACATCTACGGAGTACCCGGACCAATCATCCCTATCTTCAGTTGGATTTACAGGATAGTACAGGAACCATTGAGGCCAAAGTGTGGGAAAATGTGCCGGCTTTTGAAAAATCCTTCGATGTAGGGGATGCGGTGGTGGTCAAGGGCCGCGTAAGCCAATACCGGGAGCAACTCCAGCTTGAAGTCGAGGACATTGGGAAAGCCTCGCCAGAGAAACATGCTGAGTATGGTTTTGATCTAGCTCAATTGATTCCCAGTACCAAGCACAATGTGAATCAGATGTGGCGGGAGTTGGCTAAAATCATCAAGGATATGCAAAATGCTCATCTTAAAACATTGATTAGCAGTATATATAAGGAAAATGCAGAGATCATTAAACAACATCCAGCCTCAATGAAATTACATCATGCCTGGCTGGGTGGTTATCTTGAGCATGTCCTTTCCATGGCTAAGATTGGTGTGGTTCTTGGAAAGCACTATGAGATTGATGAGGATTTACTCCTGACTGGTATCCTGCTCCATGATATTGGAAAAATTATTGAACTCAATCCCGCTCAAGAACCTGGGTACACAGATTCTGGTCAATTGCTGGGACATATTGTACTGGGACGTGATCTGGCTCGGGATGCCATGGCACAAATTGATGGATTCCCTGGAGATCTCCAATTGAAGATAGAACACATGATACTCTCGCATCAGGGGAAATATGAGTGGCAATCGCCGAAACGACCAAAATTCAAAGAAGCACTGCTGCTCCATCACATCGATGAATTGGATGCTCGCATGAACATGATGGAAGAAATTCTGGAGAAGGACGCTGAACCGGGGGTTTGGACCAATCGATTCAACTATTTTCGCATCCCTCTTCTAAAAGGGGATCTCGAGGAAGATCAAGAGAACTAAGCTATTTATGGAACTATCCCTGTTAGAGTATCGACGATTTGCACTCATGTCCCTTTGGACGGGTCTCATTGTTACTGTGGGGATGGTTTTTGCCCTCATTCCAAACATCGAGTTAATTAGCATATCGGCATTTTTGGGAGGTGTTGCACTTGGACCCAAAAGGGGCTTCATCGTAGCCATGGTTGGGGAAGCTATTTTTTCTGCTTTAAACCCCATTGGTTCAGGCCTGGGATTTCCCATCCTATATGCATTCCAGATTAGTAGTGTTGGGCTGAGTGGCTGGGTAGGTGGTATTCTGTCAGAGCGCCTCCGTCGTCAGCAGGGATATATAGGTCTTTCTATTAAGCTGGGTTTGCTAGGCTTTATTTTGACCTTGATCTATGACGCATTAACCGCCTTAAGTTTTCCGATTAGCTCAGGCATGACCCAAGGGGCACTGTGGGGGACGCTCAGCGCTGGACTTATATTTTTCGTCATGCATCTGGTTTCCAAC
>JAIPGJ010000096.1 GCA_021736185.1 Fidelibacterota bacterium
TCATAGTGATTACCCTGAACCGTATAGGATGCCACATGGGGTGATGCATCCAGGATGTTAAAATCTCTTTCGTGGGTTTCTGATAAGGTGAGATCAAGGATTCGATTTTCCCGTTCCGTCTCTTTTAGTTCCTTGAGGGTTCCATCAGCCACCAGGCGGCCTTGATCAAGGATGGAAATTCTATCTGCCAGACGCTCCACCTGATCAATATTACTGGAAACCATCACGGTGGTGAATCTGAGCTTCTGTTCACGTAGAAAAGCTTCCATAAGTTCCTTGCACCCCTGGTCCAGGGAAGCCGTGGGCTCATCCAGAAGCAGGATCGATGGATTGTGCAAGACAGCGCGAATAAATTCCATTTTCCGGCGCGTACCATAGCTTACTTCTCTGGGAAATGCGTGGAGACTATCAGTGACTTCAAAGCGCCGGACAAATCCAGAAATACGGTTGAGCAAGTCTGCCTGGGCAATACCATGCAGTTTACCATGTAGCGTCAGATTCTCAATCAGTGTCAGAGATTGCTCAAAGCGACTGTCTTGAGACATATAGCCAATCTGATGGCGGATTTGATTTTGTCTGGCCCCCAGATTAAGACCGTTGATATAGCCCGAGCCCAGGGTTGGAGAGCACAAGGTTGCTATGACCCTCAGGAGTGTGGACTTACCTGAACCAGTGGTCCCGATGATGGCATGAATATGCCCTTTTTCCACACCCAGGGTCACATTATTTAAAGCTGCCTTATTATCATATTTCTTGATAATATTTCTCAGCGTAATTGAAACGGCCATAAAAGGCTAGTCTCCCTACAAAAGCGTTTTAGTTAATTAAGCCTTAGCCGGTCACTTTCTTATCACCCTTAAAAGTCCAGACTGCCAGCAAAACAATCATCACTAATAGGACCCAGAGAGATGCATAATTATAAGTCGGACCTCCATATGAGATCAAATCTGTAAAACGACCAATCAGCAGTGAAATACGACCCATCACAGCAAAACCAAAAGAGGCGCCAAAGCTGATCATCAGGAAATATATTCCCACTCTGGTTACTTTGCCAAAATTGCCGGTATGTTCCTTTGAAAAATAGAAATACAGCAATCCAGTGATCGTACCAACAAGAATGATCAGATTATTAAAAATACTGACTCCAGTGAGACTGAAAAAAGGCATATCCACAAAGGACACTGCTGAGCCTTTAATCTGACCTAAAACATTGGAGTTTAAAAAGGCGTACGCTCTTAATCCAGCTGCCATTCCCACGGTATAGGCAATTCCCAGGCGGGCTAGCCAACTCAGCTTGGAAGCCACACTCAAGAGCATCATGATACCCAATGCAAAAGGGAGGATGTACATGAAATGAGGATCATGTCCATGCCCCTTGTCGATGCCTCCGTCGGGAAACACGCTGGGGAGAATGAGACCAAAGAAATTATATATCCCGTACCATGCTTTCATGAGAAAGCCGGAGATCTCACCTTCAGGTGTTGGCCACAAACGACCGAAGAGATTGGGTTGAACCTGGGTCCAGAAGGCCATAGCCATCCAGTAACCAGCCGACACACCAACAAACACATGCTCAGAGATTTTATAGAAGGGATTGTCTTTGTAAAGATATGAAAAGATACCCAGGGTTAAAAAGACAGCAACCCATGCACCAAATATTTCAGAACCGTTCATTATTCAGCCTCCTAATATTTCTTGGAACGCCGACGTTCAACAAAGAACGAGATGTTTCCGAAAATAATGAATCCAACAATAACAAGATGGGCAACGGATTGGGCATCCATTCCACTGGTACCAATACCGGCCTGACCGATGAGTGATTCGTATTCTGCAGCTCCAGGCATACCGCCAAGGATACCCACAATCTGTCCGGATTGGACATAGGGCATCACTTCATTTACCTGGATGGAGGTGGTCCCTGTACTCATGGTCACACCTGTAGGATCAGCAGCATACTGCACCCATTCCACCGTCCCGGGATAACCTGCGGATGCAGAGAAGAGATAGTCAAAATCTCCCACCTGATTGACATTCGCCATCATGGGTATGTCATCCAGAAAATTTCCACGGGCATCCACAGTAAACACTTTGCGGATATTACTCACCAGACCCTTGATAACGGCCTCAGCTCCAGGACGATAACCAAGCAAAACATAGTCTTCGCCATAAACTTTGTTATACTGCCGATCAGCAACCTGCTGAAGCGCTTCCATGGCCATAAACTGACCATCAGGCCAGAGACAGGTGATATAAACCTTCACATCCCTTTCAAACAGATGACGCAGCAGGGCAACGGCCATAGGGTGAATTTCAGGTTTGGTACTGGGACCATACTCAAAGGATACCAACGCCTTGTCCCCTGCCTCCAGCTTTTCCACGGCATCATAAACATCCTGTGATGAAGTGGTGGGCCGAATGGGCAATCCCAACGGAAAGAACAAGGGCAAAATAACGACCAGAGCAATGACCAGGAAGATATAACGTCTATCAAGACTACCGGCACGAACGATAAAATCTAAGAATTTTTCCATGATCATTCTCCGATATATGATTTTTCAATTCCCAAAATATAGCGAATTGAAGTGGCAAAGATACCCAATCCAATTCCGATCATGATCGCCCGGGCACCGGCTACATTGGGATTGTTATAAATCCAATCCTGCAGGACTGGCAAATAGAAAATGGCAGGTTGATCCACTGGCCAACCCATGATGAAGCCAGCGATGGTGACGATGAGCACGCCGCCAACCACTGACACCAAGGTGTAGACCCTGTTCTTAAACCAGGTATTTACACCGGCACTCAATGCCAGAACCACGATATACAAAATAAACCAGGCTGAGATGTTTCCACCAATGGGAACCCGACCCAGCATGATGATAATACCTGATATTAAAAGCAATGTGGCTTCAAAATTTCGAATTTTAAAAGCTCTGTAGGATGCAGATGCTACAAAGAAGGCCAGCAAGGCAAACATAGTTGCTGAGAGGGGTGTAAAGATGAATCTGAACATCCAGTTAAACAGCGATCCACGTGTGGCGATGTGAGCCCCCCATTCTGTAGCTCTCATATTTGCAGTTCCGCCAGCGGCATTGATTTTCTCAACCACTTTATCAGCCCCAACTTTTGTAAAATAGGGCGTTTCAATAAGGTAGGGATCCCCTTCAGGCATAGCCATGAGGATGTTTGCCGTGCTCTTTTCATCAAGGTTGATCTCACTGGCCAAAACCGTGGCAACCTGGGCAGGATCATCATACTGACTTATCTCTACGTTATATGAGCCTAATAGAATAAAGCCTGCAGTGAATGAGAAGGCGAATCCAGCGATGGCTAAGGCAGCATATGGCCAGCCTTTTTTCCGTTTTATAACCTTCAGGGACTGCATCTTCAACAGGTTCAAAGCGCCGAGGAACATGGCAAAACTGGCCAGAATATCAAACCATTGGGTTGCATCATCATCCACAAATGATTTGATAACGGGTTCATCTACGAACCAGCCAAACAGAGTCAAGAACCCGATGGTTGCTGCGATGGCTATAGGTAATTGTCGTTTCATAAACATATTCAATCTCCTACTGAACCATGAGAATGTTTTTTATTACTGGAATTGATCGCTGATTAATGGCCCAGTCAACCTCATGATCTTCCCAGGTGATGGTTTCTTTCCCAATTTCTGCGTAAAGATCTACGCCACTCAATCCAGGAAACTTAAGTTTATATTCTCGCCGTTCAGCTTCACCCATCTGGTTCCAGTTATTTTTACCCTCTTTCACAATTTCAAGTTGACGAAATTCCTCATCAGCATCATAAAGTGATTGATTATTATCAGTGAAGGTTTGATTCACAAGCTCCATCCGATTGTCAACTGGTAATTGAATCCAGAAAAGTGTGCCTGTGGTGAATGCGATACTGTTTTTCTGTCGCTTGCTCAAATCTGAGTAGCTTAGATTTTTGTATTTATTGAGTATGCGTTCAGCACCTGGTTCCAATACAGACCGATTAACAGCCTGGTACCTGGAAACCGGATCTGCATTTTTCCAGAATTCAGATATCGCTTTTTCAGCGTTCAGATTGGTCTTGTGTTTAAGATCTTTCCACTCACTGCTGCGTTGCTGTTCAAATATGTTCAGTGAAAAAAACAAAACTGAAAGCAGCAGAACTGATGTGAAAAGTATTTTCAGATAGTCCTGCCCCTTTACGCCACCGATTAACTCAGGATCTTGGGATAAATAGGCAGAAGCTGCAAAAAACTCCTCACCGATGAGTGTGTAGTCGCAAGCCGTGACAAAAAATGGAATCTGCGACGGAGAGGCAGTACCAGCGATCTGGATAGCACCAATGGAGTTACCGGTTTCTGCCAAAAGCAGAGATTCAGCGTAAAATTTCCCCATATACAAACAAGCCGCAGGTTCCTCACGGATCATAATGCCGTTGACACCAGCAGCATAGGCGAATTGATCATCCGTGAGATAATGAACCATATCATCGTGGAACAGGTCGGGACGACCCTCCAGGAGATAGGATTCACGACAGGATTCACGAGCGGCTTTCATAACGATTGCTCGAGATACTGGAACATTCAGACTGGTTTCATAGCGAGCTGTCATCTTGGCTACATGGCCAAGTACAACCACTCCCGCTACCGTTTCCACCTGATCCATATCCATGATCCCGGGGACATAGAGGACGGGCTTACCCATTTCAGTGGAACGTCCAACAGCTTCTTCCACAGCTTTGAGACCGGGAATACTACGCAGGGTAATCTTCTCTCCTCTTTTTGCCATGCGAGTCGAATAAATCAACACGCCTCCGACAACGAGGACTGACCAAAACATGACAGCTCGTTCGGCGACAAAATAGGGATGTCCCGCAAACCAGTATATCATGAAGAGGACGAAGATGATGCCGGCAACAGACCAGAATTGTTTATCTTTCACTGTGCTTCTCCGTTTGTTTATTTTTATGCTCTTGTTCCAGTTGTTCAAGTCTTGAAATCAATAATTCAACATTGCCCGGTTCTTCCAACAGCTCGGCGGCTTTATAATAACCGTCAGCACTTATAAAAGCACTGACTACCGGTCCGAAAAATATCATGGTATGACTACCCAACAAAGCTAAAGGTTTCACCATTTCCAGAGCGAATACAGCCGGTGTGATAAAACCGGTATCGTATATTCGTTTCGCTATTCGCTCAATAAAAGCCAGCTCTTCGACGGACAGCTCGGCAACGATTGGCGATTCCTTTGACTTAATCAGTTTCCACCATCTCCAGGTTAGCCCGTGGAATTACCATCACCTCATCGTCAATATTGATCTCAGCCACACGGACCATAGTCTCTGATTCCATTTTCTGTAATTCCGAAGGTAGTGAAACCACGGTTCCGATACGACCAAAGTAAGGCGCCCGTATCACGCGTACCAGACTTCCGGGTTGGATGCCTTCGTTGATCTGGATGGCATGGATATCACCCTTGATGTCTTCAGGTTTGAGCGGAATGACAATTTCTGGACGGATCACTCCAGCTCGAATCTGAGTCGCTCCATTTATGGATGTAAATTTCCCATGATGTTGTTTGAGCAAATCAAATGTACGCGATCCCATTCTGATTTCGCCAAAACCCTCTGTGAGGACCAATGAGGTAATCAGGTCTTCTGAGCCAGTAATAGCAACTCCCAGGGTATAACCCAGAATATCTTCCAGATCATAATAGTTAAAACCACCCACAACAACCCCGGCAACTTTCAGACTCAGGGCCTTCTTATACGCGGCCAGACTAATAAATGAACCACCTACTAAAACTTTGCCGGCATGCTCAGGTTTGATCAAATCTGCCGTAAGCTCATCCTCACGTGTTTCAGTAACAACAACCAGTTCGCCCCTGCTCTCGCCACCAATTCCAAAAATGCCCTGGATATAGGCCGCTTCGGTTTCTATGGCCACCCCTTCTTCGGGATAAATTTCAGCTACTGCTCCATTAATATAGGCGTCTATCTCTACTGGAATAGGTGCAGCCCTGAGGACGACCTGACCTGTAATCGAGGATATGGACTCCAGCGTGCAATCCACGGGTGACATGACACTTGATTTAAATAAACCGAAGATGCCCTTGGTCTCAGCAATCAGTTCGCCCTTGGAGAAGGGTGACCCGATGGGCTTCTGCATCACCGCTTCAACATCAGTTGGATCTATGTTTAATAAATTTCCAACATTTAACATCTGCACGCTGCCTGGTAGATGGGTTCTCGCGACAATATCGTCAGGAGTGACCCGGGCATCTGCTTTTACAATCACCTCCCCTTTCAGGGGCAGAATTCTTTCTTTTCTAACCTTGGATTCGTGAAGAACTTTTAGTCCAGGCGTGTATGAATGGGCCATGATCTATGCTCCTCCCCTTGCTGCGTCCGGATATTCGTTGGTAGACTTGGACCACTTGTTTAAATTTTCGATTCGTTTTGATTTCTCAGTGCTGAGTTCAAAGGGTCGTCCCCGGCCGTCGAAAATCAATCCAACGGTACCTCCATAGATGTCCGTTTCATGTGATTCACCCTTATCCTTACCTATGGCCATGGATTTGGCGGGAGTCAACTTGGCTCTGATTGCCTGATAGGGCGCAGGGATGACAATGATCTCACCCGTTCTCAATTCAACAACCTTTTTAGCTTCACCAGGGATTTCAAATTCAGCGGTCAATATGACCGACCCGGGTTTGGGCTTGCCAACGGGTGCGATACAGGTACCCAGACGGATCAGGCAATCCTTTTCAAATACCTCAACGGCCGCCTCACGGGCACTTTCAGCCATATCTTCATTTTCAATATTGGCCATGACTCCGAGTTGGGGCATCATAAAGATGGAATCAACAGCAAGCTGTGTAATCCCCTCGGGCACGAAAGCATCAATGAGCATGCGCATGGCCTGCTCACGACGTGGAGCATGGGATAAGACACCACCTGAACCAACCAGCAGATCCAGATCCATCATATCTACCAGCGTTTCTCCAGACCCAGATTGATCAAAGGCATCAGAGATGGTGCGCTCCTGCTGGACACCTTTCAAACTCACTGCGAAGGATTTGTGCTGGATAAATGACAGACGCAAGGCCTCCCTGGCGATAGCCTGCTCAATAATCAGTTCTTCAAGTGATTGTGGAACCGTGGTGGGTCGGATCATCTTGTTGCCAATCCGATTGGTAAGGGTTCCTTCATCAATGTCAATGGGGACCCAACGCAAAACATTCTCCAGCGTCGCCTCAGCCAGGACGTTGCATACTGAATAGCTCATACCCAGATTGGCACTAACTGTACGGTTAAATTGACCCTGAAATACGGAAAAGATATCTGTGGTCGCGCCACCAATATCAACGCCAACAACAGAAATATTTTCCTTTTTGGCAACCATCTCAATCAGTGAGCCAACGGCTCCTGGCGTAGGCATAATGGGTGCATCAGTCCAGGTCATTAATTTCTTGTATCCCGGGGCCTGAGCCATGACATGTTCCATGAATAGATCATGAATCTTGTCTCTGGCAGGTCCCAGATTTTCATATTCCAAAACAGGTCGGATATTTTCAATCATATCAAGATCAGTAATCTCGCCCAGCGTTTTCGCAATACTGTCCTGTGCCTTGATGTTACCGGCATAAATCACCGGTAATTTGTAATTCTGACCAAGACGCGGCTTGGGATTGGCAGCCGCTAGAATTTCAGCCAATTCCACAACATGGGAAACTGTGCCACCATCGATTCCGCCTGATAGCAGGATCATATCGGGGCGCAATTGACGAATACGCTCAATTTTCTGGTGCGGGAGCCGACCATCATTTGATGCCAGGACGTCCATGACAATGGATCCTGCCCCCAGGGCTGCGCGTTCAGCGCTTTCACCGGTCATGGCTTTGACCACGCCGGCAACCATCATTTGAAGGCCACCACCCGCAGATGAGGTGGAGACATACACATCTACACCCGTTTTGTCATCTTTCATGGGGTGAATAATCTGATCCCCATCAAGAATTTTTAAACCAGAAAGCTCCTCCACCTCCATAATGGCATTGAGAACCCCCTTGGTCACATCCTCAAAAGGCGCTTCAACAGTTGTCGGAGCTTCACCTCTCGTCTTTAAGCGATATCCCTCATCTGTCAATTCAATGAGAATGGCTTTGGTTGTGGTTGATCCACAGTCAGTTGCCAGAATCGTTCTAAGTTTTTCACCAGTCACTATGTCGGTCCTTTATTTTTTTTCATCTCGCAGAGCACGCTGAGACGCAGAGATTATTTTTAATAAATCCAAAAGATGCGTGTACTCCTAAATCATTCTCTGCGGCTCTGCGATCTTTGCGAGAAAGTTCTTTGTTAAAACCCTCACAAAGATTTATAATTTTATCTGCCCGCTATTGTTTGAGGCGTGGATCCAAGGCGTCTCGCAAACCCTCGCCAACAAGATTGTACACCGTCACCGTGATAAAAATGGCCAATCCTGGAAAAGTTGTCAACCACCAGCCTGTAGGCAAGGTATCCCGGGCACTACTCAGCAATGAACCCCAGGTTGCCTGTTCTGGCGGTGCCCCAAAGCCCAGGAAGCTCAATCCAGATTCGATGAGTATTGCAGCTGCAACTCCAAAGGTTGCTGTCACCAGGACCGGTGTCAAAGTATTGGGTAAAACATGCCTGAAAATAGTACGGAAGTCTCTGTAGCCCAAAGCTTTAGCTGCAACCACATAATCTTCATTCTTAACTTTCAAAAATTCGCCGCGAGTGAAACGAGCTACCCCTGTCCAGCCAGTCAGACCCAATATGATCATTATATTAATAATGGATTGAGTCTCCATCACTGCCACGATGGTAATGATAAGAAACATTCGGGGAAACGTTATCATTATTTCAATCATTCTCTGGATCACAATGTCAATGATACCCCCATAGAATCCTGCCAAAGCGCCCAGAATAACTCCAATAAACACGTAAATAGCCACAGCTACAAAGCCAACCAGCAAGCTGACTCGGGCACCATGAATCATCTGCGACAAGACATCCCTTCCCAGCTCGTCTGTTCCAAAAATATGGGCTCGGCTGGGCGGTTGTAATTTCACCTGTAAATTATACTCAGTGGAGGAGTAAGGAATGACCGGGTATATCGCCCAATCCCCTGCTCCGTATTTATTCTCCAGAATTTTGAATTGTTGGCTCTTAAAGATATCCTGCCAATTCATGCCAAACCAATTCACACCATATTCCCTGAATACAGGGAAATAGGTTTTTCCTTGATAGCGCATCACGATAGGCTTGTCGTTGGCCAGGAAATCAGCAAAGATAAAGACGAATAACAGGACATAGATGATGTGCAAAGACAATACGGCCAACTTGTTTTTTCGAAACTGGGAACCCACAATCTGAACGTAGGTGCGAGCTGGTGCCATCTCTGACATTAACGCTTCTCCTCAAAGGTGATTCGGGGATCAACAATGGCGTATAATAAATCAGACAGCAAAATACCAGACAGGGTAAGCATGGCAGAGATTGTGGTCACAGCCATAATGATGGGATAATCTCTGAACAGAACGGCGTTAAAACTCAATTGTCCCATGCCTGGAATGGAAAAAATCGATTCGATGATGATTGAACCTGAGATGGCCAGGGGCAAAAGGTTGGCCAACATCGTAATGATAGGAATCAATGAATTCCTCAAAGCATGTTTATAGGTGACGACTCGTTCGCTGAGCCCTTTCGCCCGGGCAGTCCTGATATAGTCTTGCCGGATGACTTCCAACATGGATCCTCGCATATAGCGGGAGAGTGCTGAAAATGAGCCGTAGGTCCAGATGATGAGAGGTAAAGCCACATGGTGCCCTAAATCCATAAGATAGGCCCAAGTACTCATATCCTCGGCTCCCAGACTGTGAAGTCCGGTCACGGGGAAAATGTCAAAGAAATCGCCGCCACCGAAAAAGACAATGGCCATGGTGGCCACCCAGAAATTTGGCAGGGAGTATAAAATGAACAGAATCACCGTGGTGACCTTGTCCCCCATGGAATACTGATGGGTTGCTGAATATATCCCCAGAGGGATGGCAATCAGATAGGCCAGGATAAATGAGGTCATCGTGAAGATCAGGGAGACGGGAACACTTTCTTTGATGTGATCCCAGACTGGCCGATTATCCTTGATGGAATCTCCAAACTCCAGCATCATCATGTTGACCAACCAACGGGGGTATTGAGCCTCGGTGAAAATCTTTTGGAGTTTCTGAAATGTGGAAAACTGATAGGTGTCTCGGGCTGGGCTTCTTACCACGCCTGTGGAGTCCGTTCCACCGTACCACCAGTTGTTAATATACTCGAGTTGCTTATCCAGACTCATTTCAATACTGATACTCAGCTTCTGCTTAATAGTCAGGATTTCAAGGACAACCGTCGTCTCATCGGGTGTCAGCTTGCCGGATTCCAGCAGACCAACCAAAAATGGGACGGCCACCTCGTCGGCTTGCTTAAGCGGCTCCACAATGTCATCGTAGTCGCTTCCATGAAGT
>JAIPGJ010000097.1 GCA_021736185.1 Fidelibacterota bacterium
CCTTTATCAGAAATCGGATAGGCGATCCCGAAACGGGGACTCCACTGCTCTGATGTCTTCGCCGGTCGCTTGGGCGCACCTACCGTGTTGTAGAAGTTTTCCGGAACGACGCCGTCAGGCTCGAAGTAGTCATAGCGTATACCGGCATTCACAATCATCTCGCCGAGTTCGAGCTTGTCCTGGAGATAGACGGCCAGTTCCAGCGGATCATGGGTGTAGCTGTTGTTATAGGCTGAGGTCGCGGAAGGAATATGGATGATATCATTTTCATCGAAATACAGCTGGTATTCATGTAACCAAACGTTCACGTGCTTGATACTGCTGCCGAAACCCACGGTATGCACTTTTGCCAATTGGCTTCGCAGGTCTGTCTTTAAAATATCGGTGCGGTTCGTACGGTAATGGTGCCACATGCGTGAACCACCCGTCGAATATCCGTTGGAATTATTTGCATTCAGGTATTCTATAGGAACATAGCGTGAATCAGTATCGCTTTTAAAAACGTATTGGGAGTAATCAGAAGAACTGGATGAGAGATTCACGCTCATGAAGGTGTTAGTCCCGAACATATGCGTGTATTGCAGGCCATTCTGATACTGTTCACCGTAGTGATGATAGTTCCCATCTGGATTGTATTTGAAAAGACGGTCGAAATCGCGGTGATACTCTTTGTCATAAAAGGCCGAATAATTCAGTTTGTCTCGGTCGCTGATCCGCAACGTTAGTTTTCCCTGCAGCGTCGACTTGGAATTCAAGTTCATGGAGACGTAAGCACTATCCCCTGTCGACTGAAATAATTGCCGGGAGGTGTCATCTGTGAAGTAGGAGAAATCACTGGTCTGGAAAATACGTCTCCCATACATCCAACCCGAATCGTGGGTAGACCGTCCGATAATGGAGAAGGTCAAGCGTTTCCCCAGCAAGGGAACAGGCCCGCTCACATTGATCTGATAGCTACCAATGTCTGTCGGATTTAATTTATCAATATTTAAAAATGTCTGTTTGTGACTACTCAAGTAATCACCGCCATAAAGGCTAATCTTAGCAGTGTATTTATCCTGACCTTCTTTGGTCACAATGTTGACGATACCAGACATGGCCTGGCCGTACTCCGCGTTGAAGGTGCCGCTGATAACATCCACCTCCTGGATCATATCGCTTTCAACATCAAACAGATTGTCGCCAGAATAGCTGTCGTTCATGGGAATGCCATCGACTATATACATCACCTCCCCCGTGCGTCCGCCGCGGAAGTGTCCGTCCACGACTCCCGCCTGGAGTTCGACAATGTCACTCAGATTATCTACTTGAAGCTGTTCGATTTGCTCACTGCCTATCCGAAATGAGGTGGAGGTGACATCCATCTTCACCGCCTCCCGTTTGGCGTAGACCACCACTTCATCGCCTTCAACGAGTTGTAGGTTCAAGGAAAAATCGGCTGTTGTGGTCAGATCGGTAAGGACTTCCACGCCCTTTTGGACAACGGCTTGATATCCGATCATGCTGGCGCGCACTTCATAAACACCTGGCGGCAGGTTCAGAATGGCGTAGTAGCCTTCCAGATCCGCAGCGGCACCATAGGGCGTACCCGTGATGATTAGGTTACATCCGGCCATGGGAGTTCCCGTTTCTGCATCGTAGACGTGGCCGGTAATCTTGCCGGTCATACCCGCATATACAAGTGAAGGCAGGATCAGCAGGGATAACAACATTCTTGAGGAAATCAGTTTCATTTCCATGCTCCAGGTTAGGTAGTTCGAAGAACTGAAAATAAGGGGAGCCAGTAAGAACTGACTCCCCATGTATCGTTACACCTTATCTAATCAAGATCATCTTCTGAGAGAAAAGGCCCTTATTCGTAACCAGGGAATAGATGTAGACACCGGAAGCAACGGGTTGTCCGTTGGTGTTGTCACCATTCCAGATCACCTCGTGGTTGCCTTTGCCCATCTCTGAATCGACGAGGGTCTTAACGTGCTGCCCGAGAACATTGCGTATCTCCAATTTCACCCTGTCGGACGATGGACATGTAAAGCGGATATGTGTCGACGGGTTGAATGGATTGGGATAGTTCCTCGCCAGGACATAATCGCTGGGAACTCCACTGTTCGCGGATACATCAATGATTCCGGTACCGGGGCTCGTTGCCATCTTTTCGACTGAGAAGTCATCGAAGTAGGCGGTACCTGTGGTATTGTTATTAAAGCGGGCACGTACAGAAATACCTGTGGCTTCTTCTGGTGCCTGTTCCGCAACCACATAATGGGTCCAACCCGTGGAGGGATCACGCTGATCCACATACACGAACTTGTCCCCGCCAACCAGATCCCAACCTGCGTTCAGATCAGCATTAGTGTGGAAGAAATAGCACAGATTTACGCGCTGATCGATGGCATCTCTCATGATGTAGGTCCTATCCCAATCACTTGAGTCAACAACACCTTCCGTCTTGACCCAGACACCGATCTTGTACCACTCACCAGCTTCCACGGGAGCAGGAGTCGAATAGTACACCAGCTCACTCATGCTCGTCATAGTGTCCGGCTGAGCCATCACAATGGAGTTTGTTCCGGTATTGGCCTCTGCATCTGTGACATAGGTGTAATTTCCATTACCACCGTACCAGTCCATCCAGCCATCAACATCTTCGGCTCCGCCGTTGAAGACACCCATGGTCCAACTGTCGGACGTGTTGCAACCGATTCCATCAAAGTACACTGTCCCGGTCGCATCCTTGCCCATGACCTGCTTGACAAAGACCTGTTCCGGGGCTTCACTTAGAATGACAACACCGGTCAACTCGGTCCAGTCAGTACTAGCCGCACTCTGGTCGGCCCACAGTGTCGTTGTCGCCAGCTCTGTCCCGGATGCATTGTTGAAGGTGTAAACAACACCGATCTTGGCATCATCGTTGGCCGGACTCGTGTTGACCCCATCGGTCTTATACCAGACCGATACAGCAAATGTACCCGTACCAGCGTTATTCCAGAACAGATTGGCATTGTCATCGGACATCCAACCTTCTTCAGTGGTCGTCGCGCTGGCCTTGCTGATCATGAATGAACTGAAACCGTACTTTGCCGTTGCAGAGACATCCACATCACCACCCATGGTGGCATTCAGCGGTGTCCAGAATGCTGGCGTCAGATCTTCCAATCCCGCATTTCCGATCAGATTCTGCCCGTAGACGAATCCTAGAGAGATCAGAAGTACGATGGTAGCAATTTTTCGCATAGCCATTTTTTTCTCCTTTTTATTGAATTGCCATTGATTTTATTTCGCCATACCTATCGCAGACTCAATTTCTAAATCATTAGAAACGTCCTGCACTGTATCGACGATTTTGCAAAAAGACTTCGGGGGCAATTCAACCCGAATATTCTCGATGTTTTGCTTGTTGCGCTTTAACCGAATATTAAACACCCGATTTTCCCAGGTATGGTTAAAGATGAATTCTTTTATATCGTGATTGCGTGTATATCTGAGGAATTCTCCAGCGCCAGTGGTACAACTGCTGGTGATATCCTGATGGTCTTCTCGGATTCCTGCATACATCATGGTCACAAAATCCCTGAATGCTTCCTGGCAATTCAACATCATGAGCATCTCAAAGGGAAATAAGGAAAAATAGATGTTACCACTCCCCTGTGGCTTGCGGATCAGCAATGGTCGCCCATTCTGATCCTCCAATAATATTTCGGATGACAACACTTCAGCCTTTAAATAGGCCAGCGAGCGTGTGTTTTTTAACTCACCCAGATGAAGATTGATGATTGAGCTTCCAAATGGACCCCAGGAAATCGGGCTGGATACCTGCATTTCCTCATCAGGATAATAATCGGGGAGACCAAACCGCAGGTCAGACTTGAGCCCCAGGGTTTGATCAAGATCTACCATCCAATGATCATTGGCAAAACTTGCATACAGGGTGCTTCCTCCCCTGGCATGTTCAATGATCTGTTTCCAAAATGGCGCACTGATCCTTTTCAACGCAGGTAACCACATTATGGTCGATGCTGTCCCAAAGGAGGCGTTATGGGTGGTGTGGATGTCATGATCCTGGGAACGATGCTGAACCCCGGGTTCGTGAATACACATTGGTAAAGCACCGGAACTGGCCAGTGCGCCGTAGGTATGGAGGTATAAATTATATTTTTCATCGGTATCCTTATCCCAGTCGAAGGGTAAGGCATGATAGAAAACAGCTGGAATGATAAACCAACTGTCCCCTCGTACTAATTCCCAACCCTCAGCAGCCATATCAACGGAGAGCTTCTTGATGTTTCGCATTTCCGCAAGAGCAGGTCGATAGCTGCCATCAAGTCGACGCAAACCAAAGCGCATTTCAAAATCATTGTGTAGGTAGGGTCTCAGTTCTGGTTTCTCAAAATCTGTCCAGCACCAATTCAAGCCTGCTGAAGCACCTGCCTGAAGTGCGCTGAAGAGCACCTCGCGATAATACAGGGCCTGGTTGCTCTCAGAGCCCATGGCAATGGAATGTCCAAATTCTTCTAGAAAAGTTGAGTCCTTCCATGAGCTGGCCATGCGAATCCTGAAACCAGATGTATAAGCCTGGGGCCAATAATCATCATAGCGAGGATAAAAATGCACACCCAGAGTGTCCTGGAGGGGTGCCAAGTCCCTCAATTGATAAAATTTTGAGGGTTCTAAGCTATTTTCACGACCTGCACCTGTGATCTCCGGAGACCAGACACCGTCACCAATCAAGAATGGACGTGGATCCAAATCTTTAATAAATCGACTTATTTCGGTCATCCAGTCGGTGACTTCCTGGGGATTTCGGCCGGGAAAATCGTTGGGAATCTCGTTGGACAAACACCAACCTGCAATATGCTGCGAGTCTTTTGAAGCCTTGAGGATGGCCTCTATAAAGTTTTTCTGCTGGACCAATGTTGAGGGATCATTGAAAAAGGTATCTTCATTCCAGCCTTCGACGCGGTAATTCTGACCCGACATATGGCCAATAAATAGGGTGGGAATTCCGTAAATATGGGCAGCTTTTAGGTGGTCCAGGACAGTGTGATAATGGTCCATCTGAAGTGGGTCAATCACTCCATTTTTAACAAAATCCGCAGTAAATAGAAAAAAGCGAACAAGATCAAGACCTGCTGCCCTCATTTGCAGAAAATCATCGGCAATTTCCTGGGAATTCCAATCTGTCCACATCTTGATCGCAGATGATTTCGGCCAGTAATTGGTTCCGATCTTGAAGGTACTATTATCTAACAGATTCACGAGCTCAGGTCGTCTCTCTACAAATACAGTCCACGCCAATGACGCGCGTTTGCGGCCTTTGCTCTGGATTGTTGATTGTCTCGACAAGCAATTTGTAGGCTTCTTTACCCAGATCCATTTTAGGAACATGGATGGTCGTGAGAGGTGGGGTATGAAAGCGAGCCGCGTAAATATCATCAAAGCCCATCACTGCGATATCCTGTGGGACCTCATATTTTTGCCTCTTCAACTCTTGAATGACACCAATGGCCAAAGTATCATTGGCGCAGAAAACAGCGTCCATGGGGATGTTTTTTGCCAAGAGGGCATTTATCCCTTCCGTCCCGATTTCGCGGGTAATTTCGGGCTCGGTCTGGTAAACAAGATCCAAATTTGTATCGTCCACATTCAGTTTCAGATCTTTGATGGCTGTAGTGTAGGCTCGGTATCTTTCTTTGATGGATGGATGGTCCGCGGAGCCTCCAATATAAGCGATGTTTTTCCGTCCCTTTTCAGCAAGTTTTTGAACCGCTGTATAGCCACCTGAGTAGTTATCGATTAAAACCTTATTGTGTAATTTCCCTGGGATATCGTAATCGAGGAGGACAAAAGGAATTTTTCTCTTTTCCAGCATATTCACAAGATTATGGGGAACTCGTCCAGCCAGAACGACCCCATCGACATCACCATATTTCAGAAAACGTGGCAAATCAGTTGAGGTGTTAAAATCCAACTTCACAGTGGTTAACAGGATATAGTAGTCACTATCACGACTGGCCAATTCGATACCCAGGAAACATTGGGAGTAAAACATTTCAATCTCGGAGAAATGATCTTCCCAGATAATGAACCCGATGTTACCAGTCTGCTTACGGGCAAGTTGACTGGCAGAACGTTTGGGATGATAATTCAATTCGGTGATGGTGGTCTTTACCAGTTCGCGAGTTTCCGCCGATACACCGGGTCTCTCATTCATGACAAGCGAAACTGTAGCAGTAGACACACCGGCTTGTTTGGCAATAATCTTAATGGTAGGTTTCATAGTCCATCAATAATTAATTTATTTAAAGTTTATTAAATCGGTTTAAAGATATTTATATTTGTTTAGATGTCAATACAAATCAGTTTTCCAAGAGGGATGTTTCTATGGATGGTTTTTTAGATCTACACCAGCTTGCTCAGCATGCGCATCAAATCCTCCAGAATAATGATCGGGGAACATCCACTAAACCAGCCCCCTCCCTTTACCCTCATCAGTGGAATTGGGATTCTGCGTTTATCGCCATCGGCTTATCCCATAGCCATCAGAGACGGGCGCAGCAGGAGATACAGTCTTTACTTCAGGCTCAATGGTCAACCGGGATGATCCCTCACATCATTTTTAATCCTGAGTCAAAAGAATACCATCCTGGTCCGGAATATTGGGGAACTGAGCTCCCGGCATCTCCAGTTGGGATGAAGACCAGTGGTATTACCCAACCACCAGTGATTGCGCTGGCCGTATTAGAAATATACAAGAATGCTTCAGATAAACCGGGGGCACTGGCATTTTTGCAGGAAACCTATCCCCTATTATTACGTGAGGAGCATTTCCTCAGCACAGCGAGAGATCCACACCACGAGGGATTGTCATTTATTTGCCATTCCTGGGAAAGCGGTATGGACAATTCCGCAATTTGGGATGGTCCCCTCCATGCATTTAACACGGATTTCAACCCTGATTTTAAACGTAATGACAACCGCAGCATTCCTGCCAATCAACGCCCCTCAGATGATGACTATACCCGCTATTCCTATCTGGTACAATGCTATGCCCTAAAAAAGTGGGATCAATCAGAGATTTTTGCCCTTCAACATTTCGCGATTCAATCCCTGCTCTTTAATACCTTGCATCTTAAATCAAGGCAGAGTCTGATTAAGATTGCTGAAATTATCGGGGACGATGCTGGAGATATTGCCTACAACATCGACCAGGCGATGGATAGCTTTGAAAGCAAATTCTGGAATATCGATAAAGACCGGTACCTTGATTATGATATGGTCAGTCAGTCAAGCATTGATATCGACAATATCAGTCAGTTTTTGCCCCTTTTTACAGGTGTGCCAAGTCAAGAACAGGCAGATAAACTGATATCAATACTCCAGAGCGCATCATTCTGGCCAGAACCAGGTTTTGGAATCTGTACGCAAGCACAAAACAGCATCCAATATGACCGGGAATGCTACTGGAGGGGACCTGTCTGGATAAATTTAAACTGGATGATCATTCATGGACTCGAACTTTACGGACGTGCTGATTTAGCGCAGCGCCTGGCTCACCAGACCCTACTCCTCGTATCAGATCACGGATTTTATGAGTATTTTAATCCTGAAACGGGGGCAGGACTTGGGAGTGATTCCTTTTCCTGGACTGCCGCGCTGGTGCTTGATCTTATTGCATCAGGATATAAATAATTATTGAGTGGGAAGGGATTTTTTCTGTATAGTACGATTAAGACCCACGAGCAAATCTGACTTCAAACCTCGGAATGGCATAACCGCCACAAAATAAAAAATGGGCGGACGATGCTTGCCTTCCAGTCTGATCTCCCGAATTCTGGGCATAAATATTTTTATAATCATCATCCGGGCTATGGTGGAAAATAGAAAACAAACCAGTATGCCGTTGGGAAAAAGGAAATTGAATATCCCCGAATCCGCAACTGGGATACTGGAGAATACACCGGCCAGAAGACCACCGGTGACCAGTCCAATCCCCTTAAAGACATTGTGATAACTGGTCATGCGCAAGCGATTGTGAGGATCGATGGCATCGTAAACATAATTTCCCAGACTGAGGTTATAGCCACTCCAGGCCAGACCTCCCAGGATTTGAATTGAGATTGCTACATAAAACACGACGGAGCCATGGAGAAAGTGAAGCAGGTACCAGAGTAGCGGGAAAAGTGCTATAATATAGCTGGTTACTTCTAAAATGTTACGATTCCCATATTGATCAATGTGTTTACCCCAGTGGCTGATCAATAGAAATGAACTCACTGAGATGGTTCCCATCAGGATAGTTAACTGAAAATAGCCAAAGCCCAAAACTTGCAGCCAATACGCAACCATCAGAGGGCCGGAAATATATACCGCAAAATTCATGGCGGACACGTAGATGGTAAACATCCCAAATGAATTTTTACCCATTCCCCGAATAAATGCCAAAAAGGAATACTCGATCTCAGGTTTCAATTGAGTCTCCGGTTCGTATTGGAGTTTAAAAAATCTAGCAGAGTATAACCTGGCCAACCCTGCGATGGTGAATAGCATGGCAAAGCCGGCCATGGCGGTCCACTGTGAGATATAATCCAGCAATGTGCCTGCTACGATGAGAGACATAAAGGTAATGAAACCCACAATTCTGTTGCGGCGGCCAAAATAGGTTCCCCGGCCATCCTGATCCACCAAATCTCCCATCCAGGAAACCCAGAAGGGTACCCCCATGGCTCCCATACCAGCGTAAAATGTGGCTAAAATGATTAAAACGACCATGCTTCCTGTGGCCCAGGGCAATAAAAAGATGGCAAACCAGGTAAAACCCTGGAGCAGGGTTGTGGTCAGCATCATATTTTTCCGTGATACATTATTGTTTTCAAAACGAATAGCTAAGAGTTGTATGAACGCAGCAAACAATTGGGGTATGGATACCAGCAGACCGAGTTGTGCGTTGGTGGCCTTGAGCAATACTGCGAAGGCAGGCAGGAAGGAATCACCAAAACCCCACATGATTGCCCACCATTTCCCCTCGCTAATGGAGTGTTTCAGTGCTGATTTTCGATTCTGTTCTGTCATAATTGGGGAAATTCGAAATCGTTTTGAAGTGGAAAAGTTATCATGCCTTGAAATAAACAGAAATTGATCAATGGGCTACGGAAATATTAACTTTGAAGTCGTGCCGGGAGGGGTCAATAGCCTGACTGGCTCATACATTTATTCAGGAGGAGTTACGACAAACGGATCGGGAATATGCCCCATAAACTCCCCGTCTTCTCCATAGTTCTTGAAAGCCATAAGGGTCCATCCCCTTTCCTCTGCTCCAATGAATTTTCCACTGTATAGAGTGCCTGCTTCATCTCCAAATAACCAGGGATCATTCACTTCCCTGAAGGGGCCCAAAAAAGTTTCACCAGCATAGCAGGCGGTCCCTGTAATGGGAGGACTTTGTGTCTTGTCCAGAAGTCGCCGAGAGTGCGAGAATTTATCCGTACTAAAAATGAGGTATGGTTTTGCCTTTACTTCGATGAGTTGCGGGACTTCCAATTGTCCATAATTGCCTGGTTTAGTCACGGGCGGATGAACCTCCCAATTAAGTAGATCATTCGAGACGGCATGGGCTATCACCCCTCGACCGTCTCTGATACCTTGATTCGAACGAGCCGTGATAAAGGCATGAAATTGTTTGGCATAAAGGAATACCCAGGGATCCCGCCAGGCTTGATCATGCCATTCGACATCGTCCTTGAGTTGATACCATCGTGAATCTGCTTCAATGATTGGATTTGCCGCATGCTTTTCCCAATGGATGAGATCATCTGAAACAGCCAACCCTATCCTTTGCACCTTGCCATTTTCACGACTACTGATTCCAGTGTAAAAAAGGAACCAGCTATCCCTGTGCCTAAAGGTACAACCTGTCCAGGTCGCCTGGTCATCCCACGCTCCAGCTTCCCCAGGCCCTATGGCATCAGGAAGGATGGTCCAATGGATCAGATCCAATGAGCAAGCATGTCCAATGCTGGCGTTAAAATGACGAAGTCTTTCATCTCCCAGAGCTTTCGGTGCCTGCAGATAAAACATGTGGTGTTCTTGGCCCTGCTGTGCGAACCAAAAGTCCCAGACCCATTTATCTTCAAGATTGAGCATTACAATTCCAGATTGAGCATGATTTTTAATGTCCCCATTTGCTTATCAGATAACATCTTAATACTCCGTTCAAAGTCAATGAGGGGTAAACGATGAGAGATGAGTGCGCTTACATCCACCACAACATTTTCCAGGAGATCAAGTGCCTCCAGAGAATTCTTTACAGATGTGTAGGATGTAAATAAACGGAGACCTTTCTCAAAAAATGTGAAGGCATCAATCGCCAGGGTCTCCCCCTTTTCCGGTACCCCGAAGAAAAGAATTTCACCTCCCTTTTTCACCATGGAAATACTTGATTCCATGAGGGGCATGGCACCACTGGCATCGATGATGCAATCAAAGCTATTTTCAGGTAATTCTGA
>JAIPGJ010000098.1 GCA_021736185.1 Fidelibacterota bacterium
GAAATTCTCCACTATTTTCCCTTCGCTCAAATACAGACCATACCCGATGCCGGGCACTGGTTACATGCCGATCAACCCAAACTTTTATCTTCGGCAATCTTAAATTTTTTAAAATAATTGAAGTTTAGGGAAAAAATGGATTAATCAATTTAAATGAATTGATTGTCAGCGCTCACTCCTTCATATTTCAGGTCAATTTAATTGACTTACTAGCTCCGCCGGAAAGAGAGAGGAATTATGAAAAAAGTCCTTAGCCCCATTGTTATTAGTATTAGCCTGATAGTCATAACCAGCCTCATTTTCAACTGCGGGAGTGGCTTGTCGATGATGGGCGGGGGTGTACGTGTTGACCCTCTTCGATTTAGTCAAGTGGTGGCCGGTTATAAAGCAGCTGATTCCCTAGAGCAACCTCCTTCAAATCCTGTCCTTTTCGTAGGGAGCTCAACCATCCATGGCTGGAAGACCTTGAAAGATGATTTTCCTGAGCTTTATGTGCTTAATCGCGGGATGGGTGGTTCTCATATGTCGGATCTGATTTATTACCTGGATGACATTGTATTCCCATATAATCCCAATGCCATTGTTGTTTATGAAGGAGATAATGATATTGCCGCAGGTAAAACCCCGGAGAAAGTTCTAAAAGACTTCAACACATTTGTCTCAAAGGTGCTGCAAAAGTGGCCAGAAGAACCCATCTTTTTCATCTCCATCAAACCCAGCCTGGCTCGCATCGAACACATGGAAGCTATGGCCCAGGCCAACGCTCTCATCAAGGCGCGAATCGAGCAGACTGACAACCTATACTATATTGATGTGTTTACCCCCATGCTTGGTGAAGATGGAACTCCCCGTGAGGATATTTTCGGGCACGATGGCTTACATATGAATGCGGTTGGGTATGCCCTTTGGACCAAGGAAGTAAAAAAGGGATTGGGACTGTAAGTTGATTAGTTCATGAGTTGATGAGTTTAAGGAGTTTAACGAGTTGGTAAGTTTAATGTGTGGGTAGCTTTGTGCGGCACGTCGTAAGCATTTCAGAATAGCACATTGTTTCTAGAATAACTTTCAACTTTCAACTCATTCCCCAATAATTTTAACCAGAACCCGCTTATCGCGTCGACCATCAAATTCACCATAAAAAATCTGTTCCCAGGTACCAAAATCCAGACGACCCTTTGTGATGGCCACCACCACTTCCCGCCCCATGATTTGGCGCTTATGGTGAGCATCCCCATTGTCCTCACCTGTGCGATTGTGATGGTAACGCTCTGGACTCGTATCAAAAGGAGCCAGCCACTCCAACCAGCGTTTGTAATCTTCTTTGAGACCAGATTCTTCATCGTTGATAAAAACTGACGCTGTGATATGCATGGCATTCACTAAACAGAGACCTTCCTGGACACCACTCTCACTCACGATGGATTCAACATCTCTGGTGATGTTTACAAAACCCATTCGTTCTGGTACATTGAAGTGTAGATATCTGGTTGTTGATTTCATCGTTAACCTTCTTGAACAAGAATGAGTCCTGACTGCCGCACAACCCTGGCTACCTTTTCCACAGTTCCGAGACCTTCAGGATCCGCCCGATTGGCATCAGCAAGAATGGTCCATTGTCCCGGCGGTAATGTGAAATTTGAAATCGATTTCCTGTTGCCATTCAGCAGCACGAGTACCTGATGCTTGCCGGCCATGCTCACACCAAAGGAGAGCTTATTCGTTCCCTCAATGAATTGTCTGTATCCGATATCCACATTTCGGATTTCAGCATATTGATGCCGGATTGCAGCCAATCCCCTGTAATAATCCACCAACTCTTGATTGAGTGCTTTCTCGTCCCAGTTCAGCCAATTGGTTTCATCATCTTTTTCGTATGAATTATGATCGAGTTGCCCAGCTTTCGGATCATTCCCCACACTATTTGCAATCACTTTGGCGCGACCCCAGCTTTGACCCTGGGCAATCATGACTGGACCCTGACTGGTCAATAGATTCAGGGCAGCCAGCTTGTGAATAACCAACTCTTCGCTGGACAAACGGGCTACCTGCTCCCTGGTGACTGCTTGTGTTTCTCCAACCTTCCCCAGTGCTAATCGAATAAAATCGCCCAGGGTGTTATCATCGTGACTTTCAAGATAGTTTACACTTTGAGAGGGCTGCCGGTAATGTCCTCCCTCACTTTGCAGATATCCACACATGAGTTTTTTGTAATGTTCAAGATCTTTCCCATCCCAGAGTTTGCCAAAGATAAAGCCATCATCATTATCGCGGGGGCTGCGACCCTTCACACTGTTGCGGAAATGGTCATTCCAGGACGCCCAGCCATGATCAGCCAGTTCACTTGGATTATATTTGCCACCGCCCCAGGGTTCCCCGATCAAGATCACATCTGGATTGATTGCCTGGGTGGCTGCTGTAATAGCATCGATGGTCTCAAGGTCAATCATGGCAGCCAGGTCAAACCGGAAGCCATCAATATGGTACTCTTGCATCCAGTGTAAAAGACTTTCGATAATCATCTTCCGAGCCATGGGATTTTCAGTTTTAAAATCATTTCCACAGCCACTCAGCGAAAGGTATTCTCCATCCTTGTCTAGCCTGAAGTAGTAGTCCTTATCGATGAGTTTGAAAGGATTTTCATCGTATTGTGAGACATGATTATAAACCACATCCAAAATAACGGCGATCCCTTCTTTGTGAAGGGCTCGTACCATTTCCTTCATTTCCCGAACTGCTCGTCCGTCCTGACCAACCCAGGCCCCCCTGTCAGAAATGCCATCTGATCCGTAGTAAATTTCAGGGGCAAAGAAATATGAAGTCATATACCCCCAGTGATTGGTTTCGTAGGGATTCCAATGATTCAAGGTAGCTAATTCAGGGTTCATATAATCAATTTCAATGTTTCCGAACTCCTGGAGGGGCAAAAACTCTATGGCATTGTAGCCCATGTCTTTCAGATGTGCCAGGCCGCCTTTTTGGGCAGTTTCGACCATCCCCTGGTAGGTACCAGGTTGCTGGGCTCCTGAACTCGCATGGGCTGTCATATCCCGCAGGTGGGATTCCAGAATAATGAGATCACCAATTGCGGCTGAGCTAAAGTTATCACCTTGCCAATCGAAGTTATCCTGAGGCAGAATGATGGATTTGCTGAGATATGTAAAATGATTCTTCCTCACGATGGCTTGAGAATATGGGTCTGGAATAATGAGCTTGGTACTGTCCATAGAATATGCATAATATTTTGTTAGGCTGGCGTCAGGGATCGTTATTCCCCAGACTCCGTTAGCCTTAACCGTCATGGCAAATGTTTTTCCATCCAGGTCGTCATATTTCTCAAACAAGATCAGATTAACCTGTGTTGCTTTCGGTGCAAAAAGGCGAAAGGTCATCCCATCTGCAGCGCGACTAAGCCCCAGTATTTCATCAACTGCGGCAATATTTATATCACTTGATTTCATTTCTTTTACCGACTCCGAATGGTTACGACAGGCTACTATCATGACAAACATAGCCAAACTCAAGATAATTTTCATGGGACTCATAAGAGTATTCCCCTTCTTCTCCAAAAACACATGCTTTGGGTGCTTGATTCTGACTGCTGGTTGACATTTAGACAGTTTTCAAGCCCTTGCGGAGAAACATAATGTGAATCCAGCGATAATAAAGTCATATTCAAGCAAGTTATTTGTAACTCCCTGGATGTTCACCGCTCTAAGAGCAACAATGAAAGAAGGAATTATATGAAAAGAAATAAAATTATTGCCAGCTCCGCCGCCATTCTCTTTGTGATTTTCGGAATCTTTATGATCGGCACCACTTCTGTATCCGCACAAAGTGCTCCGGATTTTACACTCACAAATCTTGAAGGTCAGAAAGTCTCGTTATCGGACTATAAAGGTAAAATCATCATTCTCGACTTTTGGGCCACGTGGTGTGGTCCCTGTAAAATGGAGATTCCCAGCTTTATCAAGCTCCAGGAAGATTATAAGGAGGATGTAGTGGTATTGGGTATTTCTCTTGATCAGGGAGGACCAAAAGTGGTGGTTCCCTTTGCTGAGAAAATGGGTATAAACTATCCCATCGTTTATGGTGATGGTAGTGTTGTGCAGTCCTATGGTGGTGTTCGTAGCATACCAACCACTTTTGTCATCGATAGAGATTTTAACATCCAGCGCAAATATGTTGGCTATACAGATCACAAGGTTTTTGAAAAGGATATTCTGGCTTTCCAATAAGCTCGACACAATATTATTTGCAAACGGTGTAACTGTCGTTTAGTTTCGCCCCGCTAAAGGACTGGAGGAAAGACTATGGCTAAAGCACAAGCATTTGGAGATAAAGTACGTGGAAAGATTCGTACCCACAAAAAGATGGTACGATTTATCCTTCCCCTCAAAAAAGATAAGAGCAACACTCTTCGTTTTAAAGAAGGAATGATTGCTGTTCCTGAGGATAAAGAGCATGCCGATTACATCAATGAGCAAATGGACTCACTGATTAAATAAGCATCACTCCAGGCAACAATTTCAGAAACGCCCCTTAATGGGGCGTTTCTTTTTTATACCCTGCCGATTACATTTTCAGCCTATGGATCAACAACAAACCCTTGGACGCATCCGTGAACTCACGATAGCACTGAATGAGCACAATCATCGATATTATATCCTGGATGATCCCATCATTTCAGATGCTGCCTATGATGCACTCCTGCGAGAATTGCAGGATCTCGAGACCCAATTCCCCGAGTTGAAACAAACCGATTCTCCAACTCAGAGGGTGGGTAGTCTACCCCTATCAGGATTCGAGCAACTTAGCCATAGTATCCCCATGCTTTCTTTATCCAATGCCATGGATGAAGAAGAGCTGCTTAGTTTTGACACCAGAGTACGCAAGGATCTGGAAGTGGATCAGCTTGATTATGTGGTTGAACCCAAGCTGGATGGCCTCGGTGTCGAATTGATTTATGTGGATGGCATTTTCACTGCTGGATCAACCAGGGGTGACGGTTTTACCGGTGAAAATATCACTCAGAATCTGCGCACCTTAAAAGCGCTCCCGCTGAGGCTCCGAGATAAGCTGCGACCTGTCCCTCCCTACCTTGAAGTCAGGGGAGAGGTTTTTATGGGACATAAAGATTTTGAGCTATTAAACCAACGTCAAATGGATGAGGAGAAGCAAGCCTTTGCCAATCCTCGCAATGCGGCTGCCGGGAGTCTTCGTCAGTTGGATTCAAGAATCACAGCAAGCCGAAACCTGCTTATCAATCTTTATGCCCCAGGACAAATTGACAATTTTTCTGTTGATACACATATGGAATTTATTCAGGCCCTGAAGGACTGGGGTTTTCCGGTGAATGAATTATACAAATTATGTCCAAACATTGACCATGTGATTCAATTTCACAATCGACTTGAAAGCGACAGAGAAAACCTGGAGTATGATATCGATGGGACAGTGACCAAAGTAAATCGTCTGGATTATCAAGACCGCCTGGGCATTCGTAGTCGATCTCCACGGTGGGCTATTGCTGGCAAATTTAAAGCGCGCCAGGAGATTACAAAAATTTTGAGTATCAGTCCCAGTGTGGGTAGAACCGGGGCTATTACTCCTGTGGCGAACCTTGAACCGGTCCACCTCGGGGGTGTCATGGTGGCCAGGGCAACCCTTCACAATCAGGATGAAATTGATCGAAAAGATATACGCGAAGGCGATACCGTTGTAGTACAGCGAGCCGGAGATGTGATTCCTGAAGTGGTTAAATCCATCCTTGATAAACGACCCAAAGAATCTCAACCATATATTATTCCAGATCGCTGCCCGGCCTGCCATGGCCATGTCATCCGCCTAGAAGGTGAGGCGAAGCATTATTGCCAGAATATCTCCTGCACAGCTCAAATAAAGGGACGTATTGAACATTTTGTTTCCAAACGCTGCATGGATATTGATGGATTTGGAACCAAGCTGGTGGCCCAGTTGGTGGATTCGGGTCTTATTACGAGCATTGCGGATATCTATGTTCTCACATTGGAGCAACTGGCCAATCTGGATCGCATGGCAGATAAGTCAGCCCAGAATATCATGGAAGCCATAGCAAGCAGCAAATCGGCTGATTTGTGGCGCTTGATTCACGGTTTGGGAATCAGAAATGTCGGGGAGCATATTTCCAAAGTTATTGCCAGTAAATACGGGTCACTGGCAGCCCTGGGTGAAGCAACTGCAGAAGATCTGGAAGCCACTCATGAAGTGGGACCAATTGTTGCCCGTGGTGTTGTAGAGTTTTTTAAGGACTCAGACAATCAGGGAATTCTGAATAAGTTGGCGAAGCATGGTTTAAACCCAACGATTGATGTCAGCGCCAGAAATGATGGTAAATTATCAGGGCTGTTATTTGTATTCACTGGGAAGCTGGAGCACTTTAACCGGGATTCAGCCCGGGTTCTGGTGGAGTCCCTGGGGGGCTCAACGGCCAACTCCATCAGTAAAAAAACGGATTATTTAGTTGCAGGACCCGGTGCCGGCTCCAAAATGGAGAAGGCTACCAAGCTGGGTGTAAACATTCTCACTGAAGATGAATTCCAAACTATGGTAGGAGCCGAATAAATGTTCAAAAAGATTTTGATCGCCAACCGAGGAGAAATTGCCCTGCGTGTGATGCGCAGCTGTCGCGAAATGGGAATTGAGGTTGTGGCAGTATTCTCTGAAGCAGATCGGACGGCTCCCCATGTACTTTTTGCTGATGAAGCTTATCTCATTGGTCCTGCCCCTTCAAGTGAAAGTTATCTCAACCATGAAAAGATTTTAACTGTTGCCAAAGCTTCTGGAGCCGAGGCTATTCATCCCGGATATGGCTTTTTATCGGAAAATACTGATTTTGCCCGAAAAGTTACAGAGTCTGGAATGATCTTTATTGGACCCCCTGCAGCTGCGATTAATACCATGGGTGATAAAACCATAGCCAGGCAATCCATGCTCAAAACCAAGGTTCCTGTTGTCCCAGGCACTGAGGAGCCCATTGCCAATATTGCTGAAGCACTCGCTGTAGCTGTTAAAATTGGATTCCCAGTCCTGATTAAAGCTGCAGGTGGAGGGGGCGGCAAGGGTATGAGAATTGTACACGCTGCCAAAGAATTTGAGAGTGCTGTGGGCAAAGCTCAGAGAGAATCACAATCCGCGTTTGGTGATGGCCGTGTATACATCGAAAAATACCTGGAAGAACCCCACCACATTGAATTCCAAATTCTTGCAGATACCCATGGGAATACCATCCATCTCAATGAGCGAGAATGCTCCATACAGAGGCGCTACCAAAAGGTAATTGAAGAATCACCCAGCCCTTTCATCGATGAAGAACTGCGCTTAAAGATGGGTCTGGCCGCTGTAGAAACTGCCGAGAATTGTAATTACGTCGGTGCTGGAACCGTTGAATTCCTGGTGGATAAGTACAAGAACTTTTATTTCCTGGAAATGAATACACGTCTGCAGGTGGAACACCCCGTCACCGAAATGGTGACAGGAATTGATCTGGTAGCTGAACAAATTCGCATTGCATCCGGTCAACCGCTCTCCTTCAAGCAGCAGGATATCAAAGTCACTGGGCATGCGGTTGAGTGCCGTATCTATGCTGAAGATGCCGCTCAGGATTTTACTCCTTCCACTGGGGAAATCGTGATGCTGCAAATCCCCGATGGTGCTGGAACCCGCTTTGATGGAGCCATCAGACAAGGGATGGAGATCACTCCATATTATGATCCTCTGCTTGGTAAACTGATTTGCTGGGCTAAAGATCGGGAGTCCGCACTAAATCGATGTGAGCGCGCGCTGCGGGAATTTTATATCGGCGGTATCGAAACCACCATTCAATTTTGTCGCTCCGTGATAAAACATGAGGTATTCAGGAAGGGCAGCTACGACACCCACTTCTATGCCCACTTTAAGGAGGAGCTACACGCAGAGCTGTCTGCCTCAAGTGAAGAGGTTTTGCTGGTTGCAGGAGGTGTACTTCATCATCATCGAGATCAAGCGAAGCATCAGTCACATCGTAGTGATTCTTCCCGTAAAGGCCGATCAAACTGGGTGACCTTCCAGCAGGGGAGGAATGTTTGATGAAGTATGAGATCAATACACCCAAGCATTCTTTACAAGTGGAATTTCAATTTGATTCTGAAACGCTGATTATTAAAACCGACAAGGAAACATTGAGTTTTGAGGCGATTCAGGTTCAACCTGGAGTCTACAGCGTACTGATGAATAATCGATCATTTGTTGTCGGGATCTGTCCCATAGAGGCAAATCGGGTAAATATCAATGGAACACCCATCAAGCTGGAACTGCTGGATGAAGTTCACCTCCATCTCAGACAGCTGGGTTGGGATGCCTTGAAGGAAACCAAAGCCGGCTTGATCAGTGCTCAAATTCCCGGACTCGTCACAAAAATATTTCATAGTGCCGGGGACCAGGTCAAGGAGGGCGATCCCCTTTTCCTCATTGAGGCCATGAAGATGGAGAATGAAATTAAATCCCCTGTCAGCGGGGTAGTCAAGCGAATTGATATCGTTGCGGGTCAAACCGTTGAAAAGGGAACAAATATCATCGAGATTGTGTAAGCAAATTTGATGATAATAAAAATATTGGATAATAAATGCTAGGTAAAATGTTCGGAGCTGGTCTCGGGTGGGCCTTTGCAGGACCCATTGGTGGATTAATTGGATGGTGGCTTGGTGGCCAAATGGAAGCGAGCACAACCATGGGTCAGGGATCGGGACCCCAACTTTCAGATCGGACCAGACCAGGTGATTTCGCGATTGCCATGTTGGTATTGGTAGCGGCAGTGATGAAGGTCGACGGTAAAGTGGTGAAGGCAGAGCTGGAATACGTCAAGCAATTCCTTATTCAAAGTTTTGGACGTGACAATGCTCAGGAGATGCTGGTTTTATTAAAGAATCTGTTGAAGCAAGATTATTACATATATGAAATAGCCAATCAAATAAACCACCATATGAACACTGCAGAGAAACTGCAGCTCATACATGTTCTCTTTGGCATCAGTCAGGCTGATGGTCACGTTGACGCCAGTGAAGTTAAAATCATTCAGGAAATTGGACAGCACTTGAAGCTGAACAGCCATGATGTGGATGCCATCATGGCCATATTTGTAAAAAATACAAACTCCTATTACAAGATTTTGGAGATAGAGCCTTCCTCAACTGATCAGGAATTGAAAAAAGCCTATCGTTCCATGGCGGCGCGTTTTCACCCTGATAAAGTTCAACACCTGGGACCAGAATTCCAGAAAATGGCAGAAGACAAATTCAAAGCTATCAATGAAGCCTATCAGCAAATCAAGACTGAGCGTGGGATTTAGGAGCACTCCATGAGTATCCGTGATGAAAAGGCTGGACAGTACCCCTTTACAAAAGGGATTTATGAGGACATGTATCAACATCGGAAATGGACGATGCGCCAGTATGCCGGCTTTTCCAGCGCCAAGGACTCAAATGCGAGGTACCGGTATTTACTCGATCAAGGCACAACCGGATTATCCGTTGCTTTTGATTTACCAACCCAGATAGGTTATGATTCCGATGATCCGATTGCCGAAGGAGAAATCGGCAAAGTTGGGGTCCCCATTGATACCCTGGCTGACATGGAGGTTCTTTTTAAGGGAATACCCCTTGACAAAGTCTCCACATCCATGACCATCAATTCTACAGCAATTATTCTATTGGCCATGTATCAAGTCGTAGCGGAGAAGCAGGGCGTGACGAGCCAGCAGTTGCGTGGAACCATCCAGAATGACGTCCTGAAAGAATATATAGCCCGGGGAACCTATATTTATCCTCCCCAAGCCTCGCTTAGATTGATCACTGACGTTTTCTCATATTGTAACGAGCATATACCCCTCTGGAATACCATCTCCATCTCAGGTTATCACATTCGGGAAGCGGGATCGACGGCAGCTCAGGAGTTGGCTTTTACTTTCGCCAATGGAATTGCCTACATTGAAGCGGCTATGGCAGCAGGACTTGATGTGGATAAATTTGGAGCCCGCCTTTCATTCTTCTGGAATGCCCATAACGATCTCATGGAGGAGGTGGCGAAATTCCGCGCCTCACGTCGCATTTGGGCTAAGATTATGAAAGAGCGTTTCGGTGCCACCAATCCGAAAGCCATGATGTGCCGCTTTCATATCCAAACCGGGGGGTCAACGCTTACAGCCCAACAAATTGATAATAATGTAGTCCGGGTTACACTGCAAGCGCTGGCGGCTGTGTTGGGCGGAACTCAGTCCTTACACACCAATTCCAGAGATGAAGCCCTCGCTCTGCCAACCGAGGAATCCGCGAGACTCGCCTTGAGAACCCAGCAGGTGATTGGCTTTGAAAGCGGTATCACCAACTATGTTGATCCACTGGCTGGTTCAGAGGTCATTGAATCATTGACAGACAGACTGGAGCAGGAAGTTTTTACTTATATTAAAAAAGTGGATGAGCTGGGTG
>JAIPGJ010000099.1 GCA_021736185.1 Fidelibacterota bacterium
ACGTTAAGATCACTGCTATTGTCACCTGTAGCCACGGTATACGTTGCAATTGCTGTACTGCTATTTGTGAAGGAAGCAATGGAAACCGTGCGATCGACAGTGCCTGTTTCGAAGACAACATCCAGGGTTCCCCCAGCCAGGGTGAGGGCTTCATTAAATTCTATTTCAACATCTATTGTTTCGCCAAGACCCAATGTATCGTTTACAACAACCGCGCTAATCCCAATAATGCTTGGGTATTCACCATCAATAACAATGGTACTGTTATCTGCCAGATTATTACCCACGGGAAGGGTAAAGTTGACTTCATTTCCAGCCACATCCCGTAGCTGATTTGAAGTCGCGGCGACGGTAGTTACTGTCAGAGGGTTGGCCACCTCGTCCTCTTCCACAATATATGCGAAAGAAAGCTCCTGCTCATTGACAATGGCATTATCCGTGAGTACATGGGGTGTCGCTGCTGTATTCAGGGTAACTGACATTTGACCGCTCAGGAGGGTAACTAATTCTGAGAGTGAGACTGTGACATTGACTGATTCGCCCACACTGTAGGAACCATCATTTGTAGAAGATGATATTTCTGTTATGGTCGGAGCTATCTGGTCGATATCGATACCGATATTTGATAGAACAGTGGACGATTTTGTGTTGCCTGCCGCATCCGTAATGACCGCAGCAATGGTAAAAGTTTCACCATTTGCAAAACCAGTCATGGCCTCGACAACGGAATCATCAACCAGGACGGTTTTGTTACTATTACTGGCTAGAATGGTTGAAGCAGCTCCCAGGTTAACATAGCTGTTAGAAGCCACTCTACCTCTAATCTGTAATGTGCCATTTTGCAAGGAAGCATCATCTGGTATGGCAACCGTGACGTTGAGTCCATCGTTTAAATTATTCCAGTAACCAGCTACTATATTGCCGGATGTTGGCACCACAGAAACCATGTTAAAAGCAGGTGGTAGAATCCCATCGATCACAAAAGCGTAGGCATCATCAAGATTGGTGATACCCGAGATATCCGATAAATCAACACTATTACCAGCAAGATCAGTAAGTGTGCCACCGCTAAGTGACATGGCGTTGACAGACAGGTCTGTGCTGGCATCACCTTCCTGAACAACATAGTTGGCTGATGCAGATGTGGAATTTGAGAAGCTGGTAATTTGGACATCTGTAGTACTGGCATCAATATTCAGGTCCAGAGTTTCTGAACTTGACAAACTGACAGCCTCACTAAACTCTACAGTAAGGTTAATGGTGCCATCCTTGCCATACTGATCTGAATCATCTGATGTTGAGGTAATGGCGGTGACCGTCGGGAGAACACCATCCACATAGATATTGCTATTATTATTCAGGTTTGACCCAACTGGTAAACTTAATGTGGTAGTATTGCCTGCAGCATCCCTTAAAGTGCCTGCTGACAGCGTGATACTGATCACGGATAAATCGGTATTCAGGTGATTTACCAAAACCGTATAGGTGCCAACTGCCGTCAGGCTGGAAGTTACTGACGCAACGGAAATAGTTTGATCTGAAGCTCCCGTTTCCAGCTTAATATTCAAACTTCCACCAGCCAGAGTGACAGCTTCTGTAAAGTTTACTGTGATATTAACCTCATCAGCAGGAATTGCATATCCATCAGGTGTTGTTGAAGTGATGGAAGCGATGGTCGCCACCGTTTCATCAATGGTAATTTCATTGTCGCTATCGCTGCCCACCGGACTTTCATTGCCTGCTTTATCAGTAACAATGGCAATAATTTTGAGGACTTGCTGCTCAGCATATCCAGCAAAAGCTTCAAGCGTAGCTCTGGGAATAGAGATGGTTTTATTTGCACCCGTTGCAGTAATATTTGACGGATCTCCAAGATTTTGAGCACCGCCAACCACACCCCAGTAGCCCTTCAATTGAACCTGACCGCCCAGCAGAGAAGCATCGGCGGCAATGGGTATGACCACTGATAAAGCCGTATTGCCACTATTCCAGTAGCCGGCCTTAACTGTTCCACCCGTCGCGACAACTGTCCCTGCTCCGCTAGCCAGGTTGACTGCGGCGGGAATAATTCCGTCGATGATGGCATCAGAATCCTGATTAATATTGATGGGAATGCTGCTTAGATCAACGTTATTGCCTGCTTGATCTTTTAAGGTTGCTCCAGATAATACCAGTGGAGCATTGGCTCTCAAATCACTGCTGGCATCATTTTCCTGAACCGTGTATATGCCGGCGGCAGATTGGCTATTGTTTATAGATGTAATGGACACGGTTCGATCGGTTGCACCCGTTTCCATTTCGATTTGCAGAGAGCCTCCTCCAGCGAGGGTGACAGGCTCAGAAAAGGTGACGTTAACTGGCACTTCATCGCCCAGTTTGTAATAAATCTCTCCTTCAGTGGAAGTAATGCTGACGATGGTAGGTATCACCCCATCTACGACAATTGCATTATTATCAGCGAGATTTTCGCCATCTGGCAATGATAGCACAGCATTATTACCAGCATTATCCCTTAAACTTCCAGTTGATAGTGATACACTATTCACTGTGAGATCTGACGATGCATCTCCTGTTTGTACAGTATAATCGTTGGAAGCAGTTAGCGATGCGTTAATCGTGCTGATTGTCACAATCCGGTCCGTAGTGCCCGTCTCAAGCGTGACCAGCAGGTTCCCAGCGGCCAAAGTGACCACTTCTGAAAAAGTAACCAGAATATCTACAGTATTACCTGGAATGACATAACCATTTGTAGTAGAAGTCAATGTACTGATGGTCGGTGATGTTTGATCAATAGTAATTTCGTTGTCACTCTCAGTGCCTACAGTACTTGTATTTCCCGCCTTATCTGTGACCACAGCAACTATTTTAAGAACTGCATTCTCATCAAATCCGGCAAAAGCTTCCAGTGTAGCAGACGAAACTTGAATCGTTTTATTGGTACCCGATGAAGTAATGGTTGAGGCCGTTCCCAGGTTTTGGGCTCCACCTACTACGCCCCAATAGCCCTTTAATTGCACCGTACCACCAACAAGTGAAGGATCTGCAGCAATGGGAATGGTGACATTCAAAGTCGTATTGGTATTATTCCAATAACCTGAAACGACGGTCCCTCCAACCGCAACCACCGTACCTGCTCCCCCGGCCAGGTTCACTGCTGTGGGGACAACACCATCTATGATCAAATCTGAGGCATCATTAATATTTCCAGTAAAAGTGAGTACCACAGCATTTCCGGCAGCATCTTTAAGATTCCCCGATGTGAGGGTTAGAGGACTGGTGGCACTGAGATCGGAGCTTTGATCACCGCTTTGAACTGTGTAAGTACCATTGGCAGTTGTGGAATTGTTAATTGTGGAGATTGAAACAATCCGATCTGTTGTGCCAGTCTCCAGAGTAATTTGGAGATTGCCGCCACCTGACAGGGTCACTTCTTCGGAGAACGTGACAATGACATTTACTGTCCCCCCCACAGGAATTGGATTATCATCATTTGTATCTGAACTGATACCCGTTATGCTTGGAATGATGCCGTCGACAACAATATCATTATTGTCTGCAAGATTCACACCCTCTGGGATCGTTAAAGTAGTTGCGTTCCCAGCTGCGTCCCGCAAGGTACCGGCTGAAAGCGATAGTGATTTGACTGTTAAATCGTCGGTTTCATCATTGGTCTGAACAATATAGTTGCCACTGCCGGTCAGACTGGAATTGATCGTAGATATCACCACGGTTTGATCCGTCGTGCCTGTTTCCAATTCGATTTCCAGATTTCCACCCGCCAGAGTAACCGCTTCAGAAAAAGTAACCGTCACATTGACACTTGCGCCGGGTATTTTATAACCATTGGCGCTTGTAGAAGTCAAACTTGCAATGGTTGGAGCTGTCTGGTCAATGGTTATCTCATCGTTGCTTTTGGTTCCTACCGAACTTTGATTGCCCGCTTTATCTGTTACAACAGCGATTATTTTTAATACTGCATCTTCGGCAAACCCTGCGAATGCTTCGAGGGTTGCAGCGGGAATCAGTATGGTTTTATTGACTCCTGTGGAGCTGATGGTGGCCGGATCACCCAGGTTTTGAGCACCACCTACCGTACCCCAATAGCCTCTGATCTGAACCGTACCATCTATGAGACTGGGATCAGCTGCAATGGGAACGACCACTTGCAGAAAAGTATTTGTATTATTCCAATAGCCAGCCTTAACGGTTCCACCCGTGGCTACAACAGTCCCTGCCCCGCCAGCAAGGTCAACAGTGGATGGCACCACACCATCTACTACAATGTCAGACCCTGAAGCAATGCCATTGGAGAAAGTTAGATTCACATCGTTCCCTGCAGCATCACGCAGGGTTCCTCCTGTAAGGGTCAGGGGGCTATTGGCATCAAGATCTGTACTCACATCTCCTGATTGGACAATGTAAGTTCCACTCGCCTGATTCGTGCCGGAAATAGTGCTGATGCTGACATTTCGGTCTGTTGCGCCCGTTTCCATTTCAATTTGTAAACTACCTCCCCCGGCAAGGGTCACATTTTCGGAGAACGCCACAACAACAGTCACTGATTCACCTATGGAATAATCACCATTGGGTGAGGTTGAAGTCACGCTAGTAACTGTGGGAATAATTCCATCGACCTGAATATTTTTATTATTTGCAAGATTTGATCCTGTGGGAATGGTCATGGAGGCATCATTACCGGCTGCATCAAGCAGAGTTCCTGCTGACAAATAAACCCGGTTCACGTCAAGATCAGCTGCAACATCCCCGACCTGTACCGTGTAGGTCCCCGACGCAGTTGTAGATGAAGTTATGGTTGCAATTGAAGCTGTTCGGTCCGTAGTCCCTGTTTCAAATTCAACCTCGAGGGTACCTCCTGCAAGTGTTACCGCTTCAGAGTAGGTCAGGGTGACATTAACTGGATTGGTTGGAATCACAGCGCCGTTATTCGTCGTTGAAGTGATGTTAGTAATTGTCGGTGCTGTTTGATCTATGGTAATATCATCATCACTTTTAGTACCAACAGTGCTCGTATTACCAGCCTCATCTGTGACGATTGCCACAATTTTAAGAACTTCATTTTCTGCGAAACCTCCAAATCCCTCCAAAGTACCTGAGGCAATCTGAATCAATTTATTTACACCGGTTGCACTGATCGTTGATGCTGAACCTAGATTTTGGGCACCGCCTGCAACACCCCAATACCCCTTTAGCTGCACACTTCCATTCAAGAGGCTCGCGTCATCTGCGATGGGAATCGTCACATTGAGACTCGTGTTATCACTGTTCCAATAGCCAGCCATTACAGTCCCACCTGTGGCTACAACCGTTCCAGCACCACCGGCAAGATTGACTGCAGCAGGGATACCGCCGTCCACTTCTATGCTTGACGCGTTATCAATATTTGTAGTAAAAGTTAAAACCAGATCGTTCCCAGCCACATCTTGCAGGGTACCACCAGTAAGCGTCAGGGGACTTTTAGCAACGAGAAGTGAACTTTCATCATCTGATTGAACCGTATAAGTGCCGGCAGCGGTAGTGCTATTGCTAATGCTGGAAATGGAAACGGTTCTGTCAGTCGTTCCTGTTTCTAGGGTTACCTGCAGTGATTGGCCACCTGACAGGGTCACAGCTTCTGAAAAAGTTACGGTTACATTTATGGATTCACCCAGGGCATATATCCCATTGGCTGATGTTGAGGTCACGCTGACAATGGTCGGGCTGACGCCATCGACAATAATATTGCTATTGTCAGCCAGATTTGAACTTCCTGGTACCGCAAGAGAAGCATCATTCCCTGCCGCGTCCCTCAAATTATTTGCACCAGATAGGGTTAATTGGTTCACATTAAGATCAGAGCTGATTTCATTGGCACTCACGGCGTAGGTAAAACTGGCTGTACCAGCATGGTCCAGACTGGCCGCAGCGACACTGACCGTTGCATCTGATCCCCCCGTTTCCAATTCCATATCCAGGGTTCCACTAGATAGGGTGATATCTTCACTAAATGTCACGGTGATCGTAATATTATCCCCAGTACCCAGTGTGGTACTTATGGGTGATGATGTGATGGAAGTTATCGTAGGTGTGGTTTGATCAATTGCTATGACAGATCCACTCTCTGAGCCAATTGATTCATTCCCGGCAACATCAGTGATTTCAGCTTTCACATAGATGCTGCGGCCTTCCTCAAAACCCAGCAAGGCTTCGACATTGGCAGCACTGACCTGGATTTGCTCCGTCACATTGATTGCATCAATATCCTCAGCTGCCCCTAAATTCGCATAGGGGTTTGAACCTATTTTACCCAGTAACTGGATCGTCCCACCGAGCAAGGTCCCATCATTGGCGATGGGCACAGCAGCCTGGAGTGCTGTATTACTGCTATTCCATTTTGAAGTGACGACATTACCCCCGACAGCGACAACCGTACCAACGTCAGCTTCGGCGGGATCACTCTGGTCAACGGTCAGAGCCGTAGAAGTCAGTGCTATGGTATCCACAGGTGCACCAAAATTTGAGAATACAGCATACATGTGGAAAGTCTCTCCATCGCTTAACGGTGCATCAGCAGCTTCAATATTAGCTGCAGTCAGCGAGAAACTTCGGCTTCCACCAACACCAATAGAACCATCTCCACCGGTCACGGCTTTATAGGTGCCACCATCAACACTTATGTAGACTGCCACATAATTGACCGGGTCTGCCTGAGCAGTAACATTGGCAGTTGCACCTGTATTCGATTCATTCCAATAATTGACTACCACGTTGCCACCTGTAACCGTGAAGGTATTTGCAGCAAAAATGGAACTTGTCGTAAATAGCATTATTATAAGTAGCTTACTTATCTTACTGGAATGCATAATTGCTCCATATTTGGATAATATATTTTGGGAATTGCCAGTCTCATTTCGGTGTAACATCATAATTCAAACCCCATGGAAAGTCTTAATTCAGCCCACCAGGCGGAGCCGATTAAATCAATATCTGTAATGAGTACACCACGTGTACCTACTCGGATAAATGTGTTTTGTGTTGGCCTGAAGCGGTACCCCAGCTCAAGCATACTACCCATATTGGAATCCCAGACGCCAAAGCCTACGGCGGCACTGGATTGATCGCCAATGGCCGAAGCCTGGATGATATAGGCAATACCTGCAAATGTGCCACCTTGAGGAAAAGTGTTTTCAAAACTGAAACTGGAAACTTCAAGAAGGAAGAAGAGCGGGATACTTTCTACATATATTTCGTAGGGAAATTTAATGGCTGCACCAGCATCAATGTATGAAAACCATGATTCAAGAGGACCGGAAACAGCAAAAGGCGATGACATGTTCAGTGAAAAGTATGATCCATTCAGCCGGCTATTTTTAAATAATCCTGGAGCGGGTCCCTTCACTGGTCCGCGTGACCTTTGCTTCTTTGTGGGGGCTGATGCTTCTTTAGTCGCCGTGTCTGGTTTAGCGTCGCTACCATATAATTCTTTAATCAAAGCCTCATAATCATAGTCTGTTAGGGCAGAGCCATTTTGTCCATCTCCGAATATCATCAGGCTGTCATTTCCATTTCCCTGATCTTGTTGTGATGCATCCTGAGACAGTGCAGGGGCAATACATAGTATTAGGAAAATCAATGAGACTGAAAACTTCGTTATGGTCTTTAAATTTGACATCACGCATGTATTTCTAAATCAGATTTCCAGTTTACCAGAATTTGATGCCAGTAGTAAATCTGGGTTCTAACCACCAACTGGATCCAATTGGATCAATATCATAGGCCCAGTTCCAGCGATATCCTGCTGAGAAAAACAATGAATGGAATTGATAGCTGTACCCGATTCCAGCCATGGCGCCAAAAGTCGGTGTATACATCCCCATTCCTAATTCTACTTCAACTCCATACATTTCCGCTCTGGCTATGGGCATGATGGAGAAGCCCTTGAATTCACCGCCAACAGGAAACGAATTCACGAATTTAAAGCTAGAAATATCAACGGAGAAGGACAGATCAATAGGCTCAAAACTGAAGTGCCAGGGTAATTCAGTAGTCAGAGAAACATCCATAAAGGAAAACCAGGTATTTAAATTATCTGGAACAACCTGAGGCGAGTAAAGGGACAGGGTAAATCCAGTATCTTCGAAAATGGTTCCCTCGACATACTTGCCAAGTTCCAGGGGATGATCCGGGACTTCTTCAATAACAGTTCCATCGGTGGTTCGAGTAATGAGACTTTCGTAATCTTCTTCAGAATCCAGCCCCCACTCATCAATTTGGGTTGTATCTGTGGCTGCTTCTGCAGGCTCACTGTCCTCTTCCTCTCCAAAATCGCCAAAAAAGTCTTCCTCTCCAGTGGCTTCAGTTTCAGTACTGGTTTCATCCTCAGTTTCAAATGAGAAATCGTCACCTCCCAGATCGAATTCATCACCAAAGAGCAAGCTGTCACCTTCAGAATCACCAAACAAATCTTCTTCCTGGGCATAAAGACCCGGTGACAAGGTGGTGAGCAAAAACAGACCACCGATGATCAGCCTTAACTTTGAAACTCGACATCTATATTTGCTGAAATAGAGAAGCATCATACCAAGTACCTTTTCATTGGTCCAAGAACCATTTTTTTTAATCATGAAATTTATGATAAGTCATGTTTGATACAAGTCTTTACGTGGGTCCTGTGACGTAGCGAACACCTTGTCTATCAAGAGTTAATCTGAGATCGCTTCAAGCAAATTATTGCAATTGGGTGAAGCAGACCTGTGATATAGATGCAGTGGAGCTCATATTTAACTTTTGTGATTGTTGGGTCTGTAAATATATTGCCCGCCGCTTGGGTAATCAGGCATTTGAAATAAATGGAGAGGTGGCCGAGAGGCTTAAGGCGCACGCTTGGAAAGCGTGTGTACGGCAACGTACCGTGGGTTCGAATCCCACCTTCTCCGCTCCAAAGCACAAAACCAAATATTCGAACCTTGCAGGCACCTGTGTCAAGCACTGTGGGTTCGAAACGAAGCGTAGCGGAGTAAGACGAACGTAGTGAAGTCAATCCCACCTTCTCCGCACCAAAGTACAAAACCAAATATTCGAACCATGCGATAGCTATTGGCTAACTAGTATGGGTTCGAAACGAAGCGTAGCGTAGTAGGGCGTACGACCGAAGGGCGTACAGCCAATCCCACCTTCTCCGCACCAAAGCACAGAACCAAATATTCGAACCATGCGATAGCTATTGGCTAACCATGTGGGTTCGAACCGAAGCGCAGCGTAGTAAGGCGTACGACCGATGGGCGTACAGCCAATCGAAGCATTGCGGAGATAGATGGAGGCCTAGCCGAACATCAATCCCACCTTCCTTGTCCCGTCGACCTGTGAGGGCAAAGCGCACAGCGAAGCCTCAAGCATGGCGTAGACGGATCCGCACCAAAGCACAGAACCAAATATTCGAACCATGCGATAGCTATTGGCTAAGCAGTGTGGGTTCGAAACGAAGCGTATCCCGCAGAATGCGGGTGAAGTGAAGTATGCCGAGGGAGGCAAACAGCCTTAATATCACACTCTCTGTAAAAAGTACCCTGCTTTTCTCGGGTATATTTATTAAAATTTAATAATGATTTCCAGGTAATCCATGCTGGGATTAACTTCACGATGTTCGGCCTACTGCGTTTCGAATCCCAGCCTGGATCAAATATGATTTTGATCTAATGCGGTTTTAACCAGCTTTCCAGTATCTTACCATCCCCGGCAATATTGATTAATTGTTGCTGCAATACCTCAAGGGGAGACAGCGGATTAGCAAAGATTTTTGCCAGAAACAAGGGTTTGCTGTCATGCAGATATACGCCGAGACGCGGTACGAAGCTTCCTCTCCACTTTGGCAAACCAGATAAAGGAAAGGAAATGGCAATTCTGGTGTAACCTGCCTGCTCAATTTGAAGCAACAGGTCCGTATTCCATGCATTGAACGGCGGACAGAATGTTTGTACTTCACTGCCTAACTGGTCTTCAATATGTTTCTTGGAAGTCAGTAATTCATCCTCAACGACCTTGGTATCCATGGCAATCAAGCGGCGATGGGATTTCCCATGCGAACCTATCTCCCACCCTCGATCATGCAAGTTGCGAAGCTCTGCCCAGTTCATATGATAGATTTGCTTATTTTCAGGAAAATAGTCCCAACTATTCTTCTTGCCCACATAGTCCGTTATGGCAAAAACCGTGGCGACACCACCCACTTCATCAAGAATGGGTGCAGCGTATTCATTGATACAGGAATAGCCATCGTCAAAGGTGACCATGATCTGATTTTGCGCGGGGTCATGATCCTTGATGCAGGATAACGAAAAGCCCAAATGCTGGAG
>JAIPGJ010000100.1 GCA_021736185.1 Fidelibacterota bacterium
GCAAAATCCTTATCTCCAGATAAAATCCTCACTTCAAAGCCCTGTTCGGCACCTAATTTCGAGAGCGTTCCAATTATATCATCGGCTTCAAAACCCTCTCGCTTGACATAGGGAATATTCAATTTGGTAACCACATCATCAATGACAGGTAGTTGGGCAGCCAATTCGTCAGGCATCTTTTCCCGGGTAGCTTTGTAATCGGGGTATTGGAGATGCCGAAAGGTCTTTTCTTTAGTATCCATGACCACCGCCAGATATTCCGGGTTTTCCCGGGTCATCAGTCTCAGCATGGCATTCATAAAGCCATAGATGGCACTCACCAATTGCCCCTTAGAGTTGATCAGTGGGTTGCGGATAAAGGCAAAATGAGATCTATAGACCAGTGCTGAACCATCAATGAGATATATGACACGAGATTTTTCTTTATTCATTTTAAATCCTATTCTGTCTGAAATTTTGTGGAATTATAGCAACTACTCCGTACGATACTAGAAGATTCACAGCAATAAAGTTGAAACTATGAATGATTTCAGCTATTCTTTTTATGCAGTTTTAAAAATGAAAGTGGGGTGTGAACCATCAGTTTACTATGTTTGTAGTCGCTGACATTCCTCGTGATAATTATCTCTATACCACATGCCTCAGCACTATAATTTTTCAATGCATCTTCAAAATCAGAGAATGTTGAATTCAATGCTCGATCCACATGGTCGCCATTCAGCGTTAATACATCAAGAATAAGACGTAATTTTCTAAGACTGGTTTCAGCGATTTCCCTCGAGCGCAATTTATTCAGCAAGTAGTAGACATTTGCGAAGACGAAAGGCGTCGTAAAGCCCTCCAATTGCTTATTCTCACAAAGGCTCATTATCTGTGCTGAAGCAAAATAAAATGGCTGTCTTTGAGCAAGAACATCCAGGATAACATCAGAATCGATAAAGATCCTTTTCATTTCAGATATTTATCTTCAAGGTGTTTACCGTATGCTTCCCTGACACTAAAATCTTGATCTAATTCGATCAGCCCTGAAAGTTCTCGCACAATTGGACTGGTAATTTCCTCTTCTTGAACCTGATCTGCAGTGATATAGCTAAAATACTGTTCCACCATAACTGAGAGACTTGTACCATGGCTTTTTGCATAACGTTTTGCCCTCAGAATGGTGTTTTCATTGATGCTCAGAGTAAGTTTCGTAGACATGATCTTCCTCGTTATACACGTATTAATATAATTATTTTAATACGTATCCACAAATTAAATACAGTTTAGAAAATGTCTGTTTCCATAGGAATTCTGCTGGGGCAGAAACTCAGATGTGATTATTTAGTTATTGCTGAGGCAAACAATTCGTAAGCACCTGCATCATCAATTTTCAACTTGACAATATTCCCTGGTTGATAAACACCTGCTACAATCACCTGCTGGTCAATCTCTGGAGCGTCCCAGATGCTGCGCCCGAGCATTTGCTCAGGATGATCTGGATCGGGGCTATCAATGATAATGTCTAACTCCCGGCCAATCAGAGCCTGGTTATTACTGAAGGCAATATGATGCTGGAGGTCCATCACGGCATCCATCCTCAGGACTTTCAGCTCTGGAGGCACATCATCTTCCAAATCTGCCCCGCTGGTATCTTCTTCCTCGGAATAGCTAAATACACCGACACGATCAAACTGAATTTCTTCCAGGAAATTCAACAAGGTGTCAAAATCTTCTTCGGTCTCCCCTGGGAAACCCACAATAACTGAGGTTCTCAATTTTAAATTTGGAATCTCTTGACGTAGCTCCAGCAATAATCTCCGCAGGCCATCAGCATCTAACCCCCGCTTCATGGATGTCAACATATTCGTAGAGGCATGTTGTACGGGAATATCCAGATAAGGTAGTAGCCGCTTGGCATTTTGGAACACGGGAATAAGCTTCCTGGAAAAATGGGAAGGGTGAGCATAGTGCAAACGGATCCATTCCAGGCCTTCAATCTGGTCCAATTCCAGTAACAATTCATGGAGATAGCGTTTGGGCTTTAAATCCCAACCATAGGTGGTTGTATCCTGCCCGATAACCATCATTTCCTTCACGCCGCGAGCCACCAGTGATTTGGCTTCATTCACCAAAGATTCGATGTCGCGACTCCGCTGTTTGCCCCTCATCAACGGGATGGCGCAGAAACTGCACACATTATCGCAACCTTCGCTGATCTTTAGATAGGCGTAATGCCTGGGCGTCAGAAGCTTTCTCCGATGATCCGGATCATCGGCCAGGTGAGGTTTGGCAGCAATGTAATCAAATATTCTGCGAAAATCCTCGGTTACAAAAAACTTGTCGACTTCAGGCATTTCCAGGGTGAGCTCTTTCTTGTAACGTGCTGATAGACAGCCTGCTACAAGCAACTCCTCAAGTTTCCCGTCGGTTTTTAACTGGGCGGCTTCGAGAATAACCTCCACCGATTCCTGCTTGGCATCACCAATGAAACCGCAGGTGTTAATAATGATCGTCGTCGCATCCTCTGCTACATCCACCAGTTCAATACCGGCAGATTCCAGACCCCCAGCAATGATCTCGCTATCCACGGTATTCTTGACACATCCCAGACTGATAATGTGAACTTTTTTAGTGGATTGAAGCATGGTCATTTTTTCCTGATTGCAGATCGTAGATCGTAAGGTGGTAGCATGCTACCACCCTACGATCCGACTTCAAATAGCGCTTTCACATAGCTGGCTGCATCAAAATTTTGAATATCCTCCTTCTGCTCACCAATACCAATATACTTCACCGGGATATCCAGAACATGATGAATGGCAATGGCGATACCCCCTTTGGCGGTTCCATCTAATTTTGTGAGAAAGAGATGATCCACGGATGTGACTTCTGAGAACTGTCGGGCCTGGATAAGACCATTTTGGCCGGTGGTGGCATCAATTGTGAGAAGCGTTTCGTGAGGGGCACTTGGAATCACCTTTTTTACCACTCGTTGGATTTTGTCCAGCTCAATCATGAGATTTTTCTGAGTATGCAAACGACCCGCTGTATCAATGAGGACCACATCAATTCCCCGCTGACGTGCACTTTGGAGCGCATCGTAAACCACGGAGCTGGGATCTGCAGCTTCTTTTTTAGTCAATTCAGCGCCACTCCGTTGCGACCAGATTTCCAGTTGCTGGATGGCGGCGGCCCGAAAGGTGTCCCCGGCAACCAATAACACACTTTTTCCCTGACTGGTATAATGATAGGCCAGCTTTCCGATCGAAGTGGTTTTTCCAGTACCGTTTACACCAACAACCAGAATGACATATGGTTTTTCAAGCGTTTCAACGGGTTCAGGATCCACTTCCATGCGCCGCATGAGATCAGATTTCAAGAATTCGACAACGGAATTCATTTCAACCACCTGGTTCAGGGGAAAATTGATACGCAGATCCTCAATAATCTCCATGGAAAGCTCCACACCGATATCAGCAGAAATGAGTAACTCTTCAATCTCCTCCAGCATGTCTTCGGTGAGGGGCACCGAACCGGTAAATATTTTACTGATACGGTTGTTGAGTTGCGTACGTGAGCGGCTTAGGCCCTGTTTTAATCGATTAAAAGCAGACGAAAATATCATATTTTAACACTTTATTTGAAAATTAGTTAGAACGGGGGCTATGAGGGTTTCTTGACATCGACCTGATAGAGATGATAATAGCGTTTCATGTAGAACAGGAAGGAAATAGAACCTACAAAGACAGTCAGATATAATAGATAATCTGCCCAGGGATTCAACTCAAAGATAATCAATATGAAGGTAATGCTGGTAAGGAATATTGACAATTTACCACTCCGGTTGGCTTGCATATCACGTTTTGATTCCTTGCTGACCATGTAACCCAATCCAAATATAAATAACTCTCTGAGAATAATGAATGCCACGAACCAACCGGGGATTGCCCTGGAAATAGGTTTGGCAAAAAACAAAACCCCAAAAATCACAATTTTATCGGCCAGGGGATCCAGAAACTTGCCAAAGCGGCTCACTTCATGGTAGGAACGGGCAAACCAGCCATCCAGATAATCTGAAAACATGGCCATAATAATCCAGAAAACAGCCCACATGGGGAATTCTGCCAGTCCGCCCTCCCAGGTATTTAGCAGATAAACAATAGGGAACAGCATGAAGGCCCGAGCCACTGAGATGAGGTTGGCAGCAGTTAAGAGCTTTTTTATGGAAGCAACTGTTGGCATTTAAAGATTGAACCTAACTCCATATTTAACTAATTCAAAGGCAGGGTCAGAAATAAGTTCCTGAGTTCGACCTACTCTATCAATTTCTCCGTTAATAAGACAGATTATATCCGAGGATTGTCTCACAAATTCATAATTATGTGAGATGAGCACAAGCCTCACATTCCTGGCCGTCAAATTATGTAATTTTGATAGAAGCACCATGTTTTCTTTTGCAGTCACGCCGATCTCCGGTTCATCGAGAATTAAATGGCTTGGTTCCAGATAAAAAACACAAACCAGTGCCATGCGACGACGTTCTCCCCCACTCATGAGCAGAAACGGGAAATCGAGCATACCTTCCGCATCAGAGAACCCAAGCGCTTCGATGAGCCCCATCAATCTCCTTTTGTCAAGCTCCTGAGAGAGCAAAGAACTGAGCTGCTCGCAGACATTTTCTGCGAAAAGAAAGCGATCCAGATGCTGGGGTAAATAATACCATTTGGCTCGGTCAGTTCCCGATGAAACCGCTGCCAGGGCCTCTCCAAATGTACTCTTCCCTGAGCCATTCTTACCAATGATGCAGGTGAATCCTTCATCACTCAGTGTGAGCTCGGGGGAGTCCAGCTTAAAGTCAGGATTCTCATCATAGCGTTTACTCAAAGCTGGAATTGTGAAACTCATAAACTGGTCAATCTGATTTGAGATTTATCCAGATCAAGGACATGGGTACCCCATCTCACTTCAGAGGCGAACTGAGTCACATGGAGAATCGTTTTCCCTGAATGATGCGTTTGCTCAAGAAAGTTTCGGAGAATTGCTGCTTTTTCTTGATCCAGGTACGAACTGGGTTCATCCAATATCAACAGCGGCGCTGCACTCATCATGAATTGAGCCAGGGCCAGTGATTGACGCTCGCCACCAGACAGACTTTCAACACTTCTGTCCGTCAAATCAGCCAGACCAAGGGTCTCCAGGGCGTCACTTATTCCAGCATCTGCCCCGGTCGTTCCCTGGTAGCTCAGTTCCTCAGCCAGCGTTTCTGAGAAGAACAGATCTTCAATCTGTTGCGAGAGGTAGGCAATCCGATGCTGTCGGATGGCATCTGGATAGCCGGGAAGTACTAATTCTTCGTTGATCAGTATTTCACCCGCCTGAGGTTCAGCCAATCCCAGAATGAGCTTCACCAGGCTACTTTTTCCGCAGCCATTTTTGCCAATAAGAGTCACAAATGCTCCGCTGGGAATACACAGGTTTAAATTCAGAAATATAGGTTTTTGGAAGTTTTTCCAGCGATAGGTGAGTGCCAGATTATTGACCCGAATATGGCAGGTCATGAATTTATTTCTCGCGTTGAATATTGAATTCGATAAACTGGGTCATGGAGTGTTTGATGGGTGAATCAGGAAATCCATTGAGTGTGGCTTTGGCTTTATCGGAATAGTCCTGGAGCTTTTGTTTGGTGTATTCTAAGCCGCCATAACTATTAATAAAATCCAGAACATATTGCTGGATAGCACGATCACTCCCCTGCTTGATGATGCGCTTGAATTCCCTTTTTTCCTGTGGACCACACTGCTGTAAAGCATGGATCAAAGGCAGGGTTACCATATTGTGTTTCACATCCAGACCAATGGGTTTCCCTACGGAAGATGCCCGCCCCTCGAAATCAAACAAATCATCTTTTATCTGAAAAGCGATACCGAAATTCCGACCATATTCATAGAGTGCATCCCACACTGCCTGGTCATCAGAGGTGGTCATGGCACCCAGTTTACAACCCGTGGCCAGCAGGGAAGCGGTCTTGTCTTCGATCATGGCATAATAAGCCTCTTCAGTCATGGTGTCTGAGCGCGCCCGGTCGATCTGATCAATTTCACCGGTAACCAACTTATTGGCTGTATTTGCCAGAAGATCCAACATTTCAGGATGTTTCAGGGCTACCATTTTTACCAGTGCCTTGGAAAACAGATAGTCTCCGATTAGGACGCTAATCTTATTCCGCCAGATTGAGTTGATGCTGGGGAGACCCCGCCTGGTTTCGGCTTCATCCACCACATCATCATGAACCAGTGTCGCCGTGTGTAAAACCTCAACCAGTGTGGCTGCTGAATAGGTCTGTTCATTGCACTCACCACTGAGCTTGGCACAAAGCAGCAATAACATGGGCCGCATTTTTTTGCCCTTCTGAGCAATGACATACTTCATGACCTGATTAATCAGGAAAACATGCGATTTGAGAGAATTCTCAAAATAATGCTGGAAACTATTCAGCTCAGCCTGGATTGGGCGGAGGAGATCATCCAAGGAAATCTTCAAGCAACTCGTCCTCTTTATTTATGCCCTCAGAATCCGCTTCCATCTCGGCATCTTCAATCTTCTTTTGCTTAACCAGTTTTGCTACGAAGATGCTTATTTCGTAAAGCAGAATCATGGGCATAGCCACCCCCAGCATGGTAAAGGGATCAGCGGGAGTAAAGACGGCTGACAACACCAGTATGGCGAGATATGCAAAACGCCTGATTTTCCTCAAACTGCTTGGAGTGACCATACCTATCTTGGCCAGGATGAACACGACCACAGGCAATTCAAAGGCCATCCCGGTAAAGAGGATTAAAATCGTGATATAATTGAGGTAATCCGTGATGGTTACATAATTGACCAGGCCTTCAAGACCATAATTCAGCACCGCAAAGAATTTCAATGACCAGGGAATCATCACAAAATATGAGAACAATGACCCGGTTACGAAACAAACAATAGTAGTAATTATGAGTAAGGGAGCAAAGGTACGCTCATCATCCAGGAGCCCCGGCGCGATAAACTTCCAGATCTGGTGAATAATAACTGGTAGGGAAAACACGATCCCCAGAACCACCGCCACTCGCATTTTTGCAAGAAATACACCGAGAATCGTGGTATTAAGCAAATCCAACTTGGGTTCGGTATGTTCAATGGGAAGGCTTAGGATATAGATAAGTTGATTAGAAAAGATGAAGCCGACAATGGCAAAAAGTAGAACACTGCTAAAAGCTTTAATAACTCTCCACCTCAATTCTTCAAGGTGATCCAGCAGGGGCATTTCAGTATTATTCACTTTAGACATCGTCGTTTAAGATAAAAGGATTAGAGGTGAGAAAAACCTCAATTGAAAGATGTTTAAAACAATTCTGCCTTTAGCAGGAGAGTTGACATGACATATGATCTCGGTATTATTTTCCAAAATTAATCATCTTTTTATCTATTAAAAACTTGGAATTATTGAATTTGAATATACATCACTTTTTAATTATCATATATGCTGATTATGACCGACCTTGCCAAACTAAAGATAAATCGAATGATATCAGCCCGAGCCACATCCAGGAATTCCGCTCGCGCGGGTTTTAGTCTGGTGGAGCTGATGATAATAATACTCATCATTGGCGTACTGGCCGGAGTCGCGGTTCCCATTTATCGAGGAGGTATTGAACGCGCCATCAGAGCTGAGGGCGAGGCTGCTCTGGGTTCTATCCGAACTCAGGTCCGCGCTTATTATGGAGAATGGGGCGAATACCCCATCGCAGACTTAAGCCAGATAATGACCCAGGATTGGCATGATATTAAGGCCGGCGAGTTAGACGGCACCAACTTTACCGAATTGTCATACTATTATCAGTGCACTGACGGCAAGAATTACCTTATTGGCGTCCATCGGGGTACCGTGATGAAATTGCACCGATCCCTCAATCAGGATGGCGTGTATGAAGACTGGGATGTGAATGTTGATGAATAGTGTGAATAAAACCCGATCTGCCTGAAAACATTATTTCTGAACCTGTCCCGCTTCACCCTTCAAAATTGAATCCACAATTTGTCCCGGTAAAATACCTCTGATATTCTCAGAGCTCAGAGCCTGATCCAGGATTTTCTGCCTCGCGACAGTCCAAAAATTGTCAAGGACATTTTCATCGATATGGGATCTGATCTTGGATAATATTCTATCTCTAAAATTCTGGCGGATGATGCCATGTTGCTGTAGAAATTGACGATGTTCAACCAGGGCATCAGTTAAATCCGTTATTCCCTCATCCTTAATAGCACTGGTCTTGATCACCTGGGGAGGCCATAAACCAATCTCTGGAGGTCTCATTTCTAACATGGATTGAATCTGGGCAAAGGCCTGGTTGGCACCCTGGCGATCCGCCTTATTAATGATGAACAGATCGGCGATCTCCATGAGACCTGCCTTCATGGCTTGGATGTCATCACCAGACTCGGGAACCAGGACCACTAGGGTGGTATCAGCTGCTTTCGCCACATCCAATTCCACCTGCCCCACTCCCACCGTTTCATAAACAATAATGTCATAGCCGGCCGCATCAAAAATATCCGCCGCATCCTGGGCTCTCAACGCGAGACCGCCATGGTTGCCCCGGGTGGCCATGGATCGAATAAAAACATTTTTATCAGCGTAATGTTGTCCCATCCGGACGCGATCGCCTAGAATGGCGCCTCCCGTAAAGGGACTGGTCGGATCCACCGATATGACTGCAATACGTTTGTGCTGGCCGCGCCAATAGGTGATGATACGATCAACGAGGGAACTTTTGCCTGCCCCTGGCGGACCCGTGACGCCAATACGATAGGCCCGTCCAAGATGTTGGAACAAGGCGTCGGTGAGGGCCATGTCCAGATTATCAGTATTTTCTACAAATGAAAGCGCCCGGGAAATGGCCAGGCGCTGGGAATCTAATATTCCGTTCAGATCAATTTTCATGGGAATGGGAATCAGAATTTGAGCTGATATATTTCCTTAAACTTGCTGTATTTCCGAATAATCACTTTTTGTCCATCGCGGGTTAACCAATTTTTTTCTTCAAGTTTTTTCATCATCCGTGATACGGTCTCACGGGTGGTCCCGGCCATGTTGGCGATATCCTGCTGCATGGGCATATTTCCCAGGGTAACATCCCCCATCTTGTAGGTCCCATTCTCTTCTGCCAGCCCGATGAGAATTGAGGCAATTTTGCCCTCGGCGTCGCTGAGGGTCAAATACTCAAGATGCATATCTGTTTTACGCAAGCGCAGCGCTAACTCCATGAGTAAAGCCGTAGCAACGGAAGGATGGTGCTCCAACAGGTCCAAAAATTCCTGACGATTGATGGTTTGAATTTTACACTCACTCAGGGTAATCACATTCGCTGATCGGGTTTCACCATCCAGAATGGCCAGTTCACCAAAAAAATCGCCTTCACGCAGGAAGGCCAGGACGGCTTCGCGTCCATCTTCAGCCAGACGGGTGATCTTGACGGTGCCGGTCTCGATGATAAAAAAATTATCACCAGTTTGTTCCTGATGGAGAATGTGCTGATCTTTGCCATAGGTTTTTTCCTGGCAGACCTCGGCCAAGTGGGTCAGTACTTTCTCATTTAAGTCCGAGAATAGAGGAACTAACCTCAAGGAATCTTTGATTTCTTCCAACCGATCGCTCATCCCGCACTCCTCCCGAGTAATCATTAGATCAAAATACTGTGAGTTCTCAATTATCTTTTTTTACTCGTTTTCACAGTCTCATTCTGAATTATTTGATAAAGTAGAAGGAATTGGGGCAAAGCAAAAACAGAAATTTCATTTTGGAAAATTATTTAGAACCGGTGGCATACGCTTGACGACCTGCAAATGCTTGATTTTTATTTCCACTTAAAGCGTTGACAGAGGTGTGGTGCGCATCTATATTCGCGGGCATTTTTGAGGAGAAAGAAAAAATATGCCTGTAAAAAAGACCATCGCGAAACGTATCAGACAAGCTGAGAAAGCTCGTATACGCAATAAGCATTATAATTCAATGATGAAAAGCGCAATCAAGAAAGCTATGGCTGCTGATAACGCCGAGAACGCAACTGCACTTGGACATTCAGCCATTGTTATTATTGACAAAGTGGCTGCTAATGGAGTGATCCATAAGAATAAAGCCGCTAATCAGAAATCACGTGTCGCCAAGCATATGGCCACTTTTTCTTAACTCGTTTTTCACACTCTATAGTCGTTTCGACTATATCCCTAATTTAGACCGGTGGTTCACCGGTCTTTTTTTTGCGATTAAAAAAGGATTGTCCCTAATCCGGACA
>JAIPGJ010000101.1 GCA_021736185.1 Fidelibacterota bacterium
GACTTTACTTTTGTTGGCAACGAAGTGAATGGTCAATCCATGATTCTGGGTGTCAACTTCAATGGTCAGGAAATACCCCCCGGCTCTGGCACTTTTTTAGAAATATACTTCATGATTGCGGCAAATGCCCCCATGTCGGATATATCGATTTCAATCTCTGATTTAATCGTGGCTGCCGAAGGTGGTCTTCCATTACCCAGCAACGGACAAGACTATGTGTTTCCCGTTACTGTGGGCATCGAGGATGAAACTGAAATACCAACCGCTTTTGAGCTGAAGCAAAATTATCCCAACCCCTTCAACCCAACGACTACGATTAGCTATAGTGTGCCAGAAGCCTCTGAAGTGGTGGTGGGTATCTATAATCTTCTTGGGCAGGAGGTTCGCTCACTGGCCTATGGCGATCACCAACCTGGTGTTTATACCACGATGTGGGATGGATTAAATCAGCAGGGTGTTCGTGTCGAGTCAGGAATATACCTCTATAGAATGAGTAGCTCTGCCGGTTTCAACGCCACCAAAAAGCTGGTCATGCTCAAATAATTTAGAAGTAAAATTATTTTTATAAAGCCCCGGTTCATCCTGGGGCTTTTTGTTGCTTCAAACTGGTCGAGTTCTATCTTGCGACGCTTTTTTAAGCCGCGGTGGCGGAATTGGTAGACGCGCTAGATTTAGGATCTAGTAAGCTCAGCTTGTGGAGGTTCGACCCCTCTCCGCGGTACAAAGCAAACGAGAAATCGTTTGCTTTTTTAATTGTTCAAAGCGTAGCCTTCATCAGAACCACCCATGGATGAATTTGGCCGGAACAATATATATCATTCCGACATGGGAGTATGTAAATATGATATATATGTAACAAAAAACCGGCATAAAAATTTCATAATGCCATTCATAAGTATAATATATACAGTGCTATGTATAAATATGGCTGTGCATGGCATGAGATTGGTTTATTGGGGAGTCATGTCAAAACGTATCATCCATATAAACCTCTTATCGACGCGTGGGACCGATTACAGAAACCGCATGATAAAACGATTCAAAAAAAATTAAATCATGGAGTAAATTATGAAATCAAGATCATTTATCTCAGTCATTTCAATCCTCATGGGGCTTAGTTCGATGGCCATGGCACAGTCATCGGTGAGTAGTGACATTCATGTTGCCAAAGACAAAAAAGTTCTAAGAGATGTGACCACCGTCAGTGGTGACATCTTTATTGGAAGCGGTGCAAATATCAAAGCAGATGTCAATGCTGTGAGTGGTGATATAGAAATTGGTTCCAAAGCGCAGGTAGAAAAAGTAGGCGTAGTAAGTGGTGATATCTCAGTTGGCAAAGGTGCCAAAACAGCCTCACTGGAAACAGTCAGTGGGGATATTCACATCTACGAGAAAAGTGAAGTTAATGGATCTATTGAGACAGTCAGCGGTGACATAAGTTGTGACTCAGGGTCTGATATCATGAAAAACATTACAACGGTTAGTGGTGATATTGAATTAGATGATTCTCGACTCGGAGGGTCTATAGAGACGGTATCAGGAGATATTTCGCTTTTTAATGGTTCCACCATTGAGGGTGATATTATCGTCAAGCGTAAATCAAATATGGTATTAAACAAAAACGAAAAGCTTAAAATAATTATTGATATGCATTCGGTGGTGAAGGGCTCCATCATAGTTAAAGAACCTGACTCGAATGTTATTGTGTACCTGGCCAATGGTGGCAAGGTGAAAGGTGAGATTATCAACGCTGAGGTTCGGCAACAATAATTCAGTGCTACCCGGATCGGAGTGAAAGGGATGAAACAACATGAAATATATGCGACTGCTTACCCTCCTTTTATGGGGAATTATACCAATAACCATCTTTGGGTCTCCACAACTAAAGGGCAGTGCCCAGGCACGCAGTATTTCAGCCTTTCGCCTGAACGGTACCCCAATTGAAATTGATGGAAGATTAGACGACCCCGTCTGGCAGGAGATCCCTCGACAGGGCGATTTCTTGCAGCGAAATCCTGATGATGGATCCAGTGCAACCCAATCTACAGAATTTGCAGTAGCCTATGATTCAGAATTCCTCTATGTGGGAATTCGAGCTTATGATGAACAAGCTGAGCTGATTGAAGGTATTCTCACACGCCGTGATGAATCATCCCCATCTGATTGGCTCTACATTTCAATCGATAGCTATCATGACCACCGCACGGCCTTTGAATTCGGTCTCAATGCCGCTGGCGTGAAACAGGATTTAAGACGTTTCGATGACAATAGTGCAGATTTTGATTGGAATGCCGTATGGGAGGGAGACGTCAATATAGATGACGAGGGTTGGACTGCAGAGTTTGCCATTCCCTTTAGAGAGCTCCGCTTCAACAGTGGTGAATCACTCAACTGGGGATTCAATGTCTATCGTGAATTCCCCCGGAATAATAATGAGTTAGCTATTTGGAATTATTGGTCACATGAGGAAACGGGCTTTGTTTCCAATTACGGAGAGCTTACCGGCCTGACCAATGTGCAGGCAATACAACCCATCTATATTACACCCTACCTCATGGGGCAGTCCGGTATGAATGATGCCGTCATGAGCGAGTTTGACCAATATGAAAACTCCGGCAGTATGGGTGTCGATATCCGGAAAAATTTTGACCTGGGACTTACATTTAGCGGCACGATTAACCCGGATTTTGGGCAGGTTGAGGCCGATCCGGCAGAATTTAATCTCACTGAATTTGAAAGTTATTTTAGAGAAAAAAGACCCTTCTTTATTGAGGGGGGCAATATTCTCAACTTCTCTCTGGGATTTGGTGATGGTGATAATTCCTCCAATACCCTGTTCTATTCGCGGCGCATTGGTAGATCTCCCCAGGGAGGGGTTCGTTACGAGGATGCCGAGGTATCATCTGTGGATGTTCCTGAGAATACCCGTATTCTGGCAGCTGGAAAATTTACGGGCAAATTAGATAATGGCTTATCAGTCGGTATTATGTCAGCGGCCACAGCCGAGGAGAAAGCCGTGGTTAAATACACCGATGGTCACGAATCCAGTAATGTAATCGAACCAGCAACTACCTATCTGCTGACCCGTGTTCAACAGGATTACCGTGATGGATTGACAAGTGTGGGTGGGATTTTTACAGCCACCATACGCGCTCTCGATGGAACCAATATGGATTGGTTGCGGGAGAAGGCCTATACAGGTGGTTTAGATTTCAATCACCAATCTTCTGATAGAGTCTATTCTGTGGAATCGGCCCTGGCGTTTAGTCATGTAGTAGGGAGCGAAGAGGCCATCCTGAACACGCAGCTCAATCCCTCACGCTATTTTCAGCGACCAGATGCAAAACATCTCAGCGTCGATTCCTCCGCCACTTCCCTGTCAGGAATGGCGGGGAAATTCATCCTGGGAAAATCTGAGGGGAAAGTCAGTATATTTGGCGGCGTTCTCGCCACCAGTCCAGGCCTGGAGGTAAATGATTTAGGCTTTATGAGAGCAGTGGACAATATTAATGAGTTTATCTGGGTTGGCTACCGCCATTGGGAAGCCAATAAGTTCTTTCTGAATTATAACCTGAATTTTAATCAGTGGGCCAACTGGACCTTTGGGGGGGAATCTAAAGGGGTGGGTGGAAACGTAAATGGCAGTGCGACACTGAAGAACAATTGGGGGATTGGGGGCGGATTTAACCTCAATTCAGGAGGCATGGTTCCCTTTCACCTGCATGGTGGTCCTTCCATTCGAAGCTCAACCAATTTGAGTAGCTGGGTGAATATCAACTCCGACGGGCGACGTGATTTGAGCGCAGGCGTGAGTAGTAGCTATTTTAGTAGCCAGGATAATGTCCAAAGTTTTGATCTGTCTCCTTACTTTACCTGGCGGCCAAAGAAAAACGTTTCCCTCTCACTGGGACCCAACTTTCATTACCTGGATGATACCTGGGCCTGGATTACCAGCATGGAGGATAGTTTAAATCAAGCAGAGTATATATTCTCAGGAATGAACCTTGCCCAAACCACACTCACTTTTAGAGCGGATATCACTCTCAGTACAACGCTTTCACTCCAAGCCTATGCCCAGGCCTTTATCATGGGGGCAGATTATTTCGACTACCGCCGGGTTGATGATCATACAAAAGAAGATTTTAACCTACGTTTCCAGGACCTCCCGGATCAGCTGCTCTCATTTGATGGAAATGGTGCTCTCAGCGGCGTTGATATAGATCAGGACGGAATCGTTGATTATTTTCCCACATCCTATGTGTACTCCAATTTTAATTATAGTGAGCTGACCTCAAATGTGGTACTCCGCTGGGAATATTCTACAGGTTCTGTCATGTATCTGGTCTGGTCTAGAGGGGCTTCTGCCTACGACCCAAGTTGGAGATTTAACCCAGGTGAAGATCTGGAATCTCTATTGAATCTGGAAGCTGACAATATTTTCTTGATTAAGGTGAATAAACTTCTGCACTTTTAGGGTATGTAGAAAAATTGATCATCCCGATCTATATTCACAATGAACAAAGCGAGTCATTTTTACAGATCGTTTTACTCGATATATATAAGGGGAACCCTAATTTTTAAGGTCTGTGGCCGATTTTTCTTTCGCCAATCGTTATAATAGTTTAATGTGTAGCTTACGTTTGCCCAAAGGAGCTGCAGCCGAAACGTTAAATGAAATTTTCGAAACAAATATATATACCCATTCTCATTTTTATCACTGTACTGGTTGTCGGTAGACTTGGCATTCTCTATGTCTCAGACCAGGAAAGTCAAAAACTGGGAATTAAGACTCAGGTAACTGCCGAACAGGTAGGTATTCGACTGAATGATTTCCTCAATACTCGAATAACTCGCCTGGATATTTTCCGAAAGCGCATGGAGCAAAAACCAGCGCTGAGTGAATCAGAATTCAGAACTACTGCGCTTCGCATACAACATGAGCTTCCAGGATTTCAGGCGGTGAATTGGATAGATGCAGAAGGCATTATCCAGTGGGTTACCCCTCTGAGTGACAACTTACCAGTGCTTGGTGTTGACTTGTTGCAGAAGGCAGATAAGGGAGCTGCAGCTGTATTTTCAAGAGCTCGGCTTTATCAAATTGATATTTCATCCCCTCTCATCGAACTTGTTCAGGGTGGTAAAGGCTTTGCCATCTATCAACCCATCGTGACGAATAACAGGATAGTCGGTTTTCTCAACGGTGTATTCCGAATTGAGGAACTGGTTACCCAGTGCTATGGAAACTCAATCAAAGATTTTAACTATGAAGTGATTCTATCAGGGCAAAGAGTATATCTCAGGGGCGAGCCCAAGAATTTTGAGAATCCAAGTGTGGTTGGGAGACATAATTTTACCATACTCGGTCAGTCCTGGGAGTTACAGATCGTGCCAGGTTCCTCCATGAGTGGCCAATCTCAGTTTATGAGTGTCTTGGCTATGATTGTGACCTTCTTAATAGCTTCACTTCTGGCTGTAATTACGCTATTCAGGATGAAGTCAAATGCAGACCTGGCAAAAGCGTACAAAATAGTTGAGAATTCTGAAGCCAAATTCAGAACCATATTCGATAATTCTCCTGCATGTCTGGTTCGTTATAGTCCCCAGGCTGTGATGACAGACTGGAATCTTGCAGCCGCATCTTTATTCGATCTCGAATTTCCACCTCAGAAGCGTCGCTCTATTTATGATCTTGAAGTCATGAAGCCCATCATTCAATCCATTGAAGCGACCCTTCTTGGCAAGCATACTACATTTAATGGTTCCCTGGAAGTTCAAGGCAGCAAAATTGAAATTGATGCAGTGTTTGAACCCCTTTTATCTGGCTCTGATCAGATTCAGGGCGGGATCATTCTCATCAAGGATGTGACAGAACAAAATCAGACTTTACGTGCCAAAGAGGTCATGTATGAGATTAGTGAACTCACACATCGAATTCAAGATTTACCGCTATTGTTTGAGTCCATTCAACATAGTTTGAGCAAAATAATAGATACGAAGAATTTTTATGTTGCTCTGTACAACGAAGAATTGGATGAATTTACCTATCCCTATTATCATGATGAATTTGATTCCCCACCACCAGAATCTATGCGTGGTGAAAAGGGGATTTCCGCCTATGTCATCAAGCACGGTCATCCCACTCTTGTCGCCAAGGAAGAGTTTTACAGTATGAACAAAGAAGGTAAAATTGATCTGCTTGGTACACCCTCAGAACAATGGTTGGGTTGTCCATTGCTTGTGGAAGATAAACCAATTGGTCTTATGGCGGTTCAGAGCTATTCCAAAGATGTGGTCTACCACGAGAGCGACATGGAAATGCTAAGCTTTGTTTCAGATCAAATAGCACTGACTATCAAAATAAATCTTGAGGACGAAAAACTTAGAAAATCTGAGATTATGCATCGTGAGCTGTCTAAACAACTGGGTGATTCAAATAACATCAAAGCATTACTTCTGGATGTACTTTCTCACGACTTAAAAAATCCGGCCGGGGTTATTTCCGGGGTCGCTGACCTTTTGACTATGAATGGTGAGACCAGTGAGGAAATCAAATTAATAAAGGATAGCTCGGATGTCCTGCTCAAGGTACTTGATAACACCACTGCATTGGCTCGTATTACCCTGGGCGAGGCCATACAGATGCAAGAAATTAATTTCAGCAATCTGGTTAATGAAGTGATTGAAGAATTTAAACCAAGTTTTGATAACGCAGGGATTGAACTTCAAATGGAGCTGGAATCGAATGTCGTTCACACTGCCAACTCCATTGTGTCTGAAGTTTTTCGCAATTATCTCAGCAATGCTTTAAAATACGCACCTCGGGGAGAACCAGTCATTGTTCGTCTGAAAAAAGAGACTGATCGTATAGAGTTTTCTGTAAGCGATTTAGGTGAGACTATAAGTGGCGATGATCAGCTTGCTATTTTTAGACGGAACGTGCAATTGGAGAATGGACAGAAGCGCGGATCTGGTCTCGGGTTGGCCATCGTCAAGCAGATAGCTGAAGTACACCAAGCTCAGGTAGGGGTGAAAGCGAATAAGCCCAATGGAAACATTTTTTACTTAGAGATACCTCTTATATTGAAGTAGGAAAGCGACTCAAGGAATGGGTGACAAAATGACAGTGTTGGTAGTTGAAGATGATTTTGCATCACGGCAGTATTTGCTATTGCTCCTGAAAAAACTTGATTATATCGCCCTTGCCGCAGAGACTGGGGAAGAAGCCTTGGAACTCATGGCGGATAAATACGCAGATATTCTACTCCTTGATATCGCTTTGGGGCCAGGTATCAGCGGCTTGGAGTTGGGAGCCATTTTAAAAAAAGAGGAACGTTTCGCCAACTCTCCAATGGTTGCGGTGACGGCCTTTACCAAAGATAAATTGGAAACTTTTGACGAAGCTGGCTTCTCTGACTACATGGCCAAGCCATATACAATTGTTCAGCTTAAGGAATTATTGGAGAAATACAAAATAAGCAGGCAAAATCTCAGCCCCAGTTAAACAAGTCTCTATCTTTTAGCTTAAAATATTCTATTATAACGTATGAAAATAAGTGATATCCTCAACGAGAGAAAAGACCCTTTCTTAAGCTTTGAAATCATTCCTCCAGCTCGAGGAAGAAGTGCCCGTGAAATCTACGAAATCATTGATGAGCTCATAGAATTTAAACCCCCCTTTATTGATGTGACCAGCCATGCAGCAGATTCTTACTTCATTGAGCAGGACAATGGAACCTTTACCAGGCATATTAAGCGAAAAAGACCTGGTACCATCGGATTGTGTGCCGCGATAAAATATAGATATCGGGTTGAAGCTGTTCCGCACCTCCTCTGTCAGGGATTTACCAAACAAGAGACAGAAGATGCCCTTATCGAACTCAATTATCTCGGTATCGATAATGTCCTGGCGATTCGGGGCGACCAATTGCAATACCAGAAGGCCCATCCCCTGGGTCGAGAGGCAAACGAACATGCTCTGGATCTGGTCAAACAAATAAGCAATATGAACCGGGGTAAATATCTGGAAGATATCCTGGATGCCGATGAATCTGATTTTTGTATTGGTGTGGGTGGTTATCCGGAAAAGCATCCAGATTCCCCAAGTAAAAATGCGGACATTCGATATTTAAAGAAAAAGGTAGATGCAGGTTCTCAGTATATCGTTACCCAGATGTTCTTCAATAACCAGGATTTTTACAATTTTGTAGCTCAGTGTCGTGAAGAAGGAATTACAGTCCCGATTATCCCAGGCATAAAACTGGTGACCCGCAAGACCCAGTTGTATTCCTTACCCCATGCCTTCTCTGTGAATATTCCTGATGATCTGGTAAAAAATATTGAACTTGCTGAAACATCTCACGAACGAGCAGAAATTGGTGTAAAGTATGCAGTGGCACAATGTGAAGATCTTTTAAACAATGGAGTAGAATGTCTCCATTTTTACGTCATGCAGGACACGCGGTTGGTTAAGCAGGTAGCCAGAGCTCTTAAACTGAGCTAAGAGGTGATTTGAGTCGAATTTCACCCGTGTGAAAAACCCGTATTTCCCCCTCTATCTTAATCAAAGCCTCACCCCACTCGTTGATCCCTGAGAATTGGCCAGTCATCGCTTTATCACTGGTTTCCCACACCACAGTCTGGTTCAACATGTAGGCCACCTGGTTCCAGCTCGTCGCTAATTTTTTCCCATCATCCAATTGACCAAGCCCCTGAAAAAATTCGTTTACAAAGGTCTGAGCCAACATCGTTCGGTCAGGTTCTTGGAGACCCTCAAGTTGCAAAGAAGTTGCCGTCTCCTGAATAGTGGGGGAAAAGTCATGTTGCTGATGATTCAAGTTGATGCCAACACCCACGATTGCAGATATGGCAGCATTCCCCTGCCACTGGACTTCGCTAAGGATACCTCCGCACTTCTTCCCACTGCACATGATATCATTTGGCCATTTCAAGCTCATCTCCCGATCCAGGAGGGGAGCAATAGTGTGGTGGACGATTCTCCCCGTGTAGACGGACAGGAGCTGTAAATCATGCAACAGCATATGCGGTGATCCAAGATAGAGAGACATCCAGAGACCCAATCCGGACACCGATTCCCATTTCCGACCCTTTTGACCCTGCCCTGCGGTCTGTTCATCACTAAGGAGGAGAATATTCTTTCCCTGAAATTCATGGCGGCGTCTTTTTAGTTCAAGATTGGTGGAGTCCACGGTTTTTAGATGAATAATATCATTCAACGCGGGATGTAAAATCATGGCAAAATCAACGCTGGCATCGGAAAATTATTGAGCCCGGTATTCACCAAAAACGGATCGAAGGGTATTTGAAATTTCGCCGATGGACGCATATTCACGAACTGCCCCCAGTATGAAGGGGAACAGGTTGGTTTCAGTGATCTGGGCGGCGGTTTTTAGGTCTGTCAGACATTTATCCAGTGCTAGTTGATTTCTCCCAGCCTTAATGAATTTCAAACTCTCCAATTGTTCCTGGGCAGCCTTGGCTTCCAGTCTGAGAATCTTGGGTTGACTTTCTTTCGCATCAAGGAACATATTCTGTCCAACCACCACTCGCTTTCCCTGTTCAATATCCTGTTGATATTGATAGGCACTACTGGCAATTTCGTTTTGGAAGTAACCCAATTCGATGGCTTTAACCGCTCCACCCAGCTCATCCACTTTTTTAATATAAGTAAAAACTTCTTGCTCCAGTCTGTCTGTCAATGATTCAATGACCTCTGAACCAGCCAGTGGATCAACATAGTTGGTGATACCGCTTTCAAAGCCAATCACCTGCTGGGTTCTCAAGGCGAGCCTCGCGGATTCCTCGGTTGGCAGAGCGAGGGCTTCATCTCTGGAATTGGTGTGTAAGGACTGAGTTCCGCCCAACACAGCCGCCAGCGCTTGCAGTGTAACCCGCACCACATTATTGTCGATTTGTTGGGCCGTAAGCGTTGAACCTCCGGTTTGGGTATGAAAGCGACACATCATGGCTTTAGGATTGGTGGCACCAAAACGTTCTTTCATAATTTTGGCCCATATGCGACGTGAGGCGCGGAATTTCGCCACCTCCTCCATGAGATCGTTATGGGCATTCCAAAAGAATGAAAGTCGGGCTCCAAATTGATCGACATCAAGTCCACCTGCCATAGCCGCTTCAACGTAGGCAATTCCATTGGCGAAAGTAAAAGCCAACTCCTGAGCTGCCGTCGATCCCGCTTCCCGAATGTGATAACCTGAGATGGAGATGGTATTCCAGAGGGGTATATGCTCGTTAT
>JAIPGJ010000102.1 GCA_021736185.1 Fidelibacterota bacterium
AAGACGGGTAAGGGTGAAAACGTGAGGTAAGAGCTCACGCCTGGATCAGGTAACTGACTCAGGGGGTAAACCCCAACTGGAGCAATTTCAAGCAGAGGAGTATGGTTGTCCGCCAATTCATTTTAGAATGAAACTCTTCGGGTAGGAAGCTAGTATCTCCATGAAAATGGCGATCCAGATCAATGGCTGCCTCACTCTCTTTTGAGGGTAAGACAGAATCCGGCTTATAGATCCACCCCTTTATTTTCCTGCCCCTGGCTCAGGCCAGACTCAAATGATGTGACATGTGGTCAAAACAAGACGTTTTTACCGTGAAATACACCAATATGAAGTTTATACTATAGACCAATTTATTATGGAAAAAATCTGGATCATTCAGGACAGTCCCCAAGGGGATATAGAGAATCTCACCAACTCTCTGGGCGTCTCGCCTGTAGTCGCAGGAATGCTCTGGCGACGTGAATTACATACCATCGATGAAGCTCGAGAATTCTTCAACCCTTCCATTTCTCAATTACTTGATCCCTTTCTCATGTTGAATATGGATAAAGCCGTAGAGGAGATTTCAAGCTGTCTTGATGCACATCTCCCTATTCTGGTTTATGGGGATTATGATGTGGATGGAACGACTGCTGCATCACTATTACACCTGTTTTTGCAGTCCATCGGTGCAAAATCGGATTTTTATATTCCTGATAGAAATTCAGAAGGATATGGTGTCTCACACAAGGGTATTGATTATGCTGTTGAGATAGGTGCCAAATTAATCATTACCTGTGATTGCGGTATCACTGCCATCGAACAGGTGGAGTATGCTAAAAAATTCGGCGTGAACATGATGATCACCGATCACCACATTCCAGATGAACAATTGCCCGATGCCATAGCCATATTAAATCCCAAACAGGGAGGCTGCGAATATCCCAATAAGAACTTATGCGGGGCCGGTGTGGCTTTCAAACTCACTCAGGCTCTCGCCCAAAAGCGCGGTTTGCCTGAGCAGGAAGCACTCCAGTTTTTGGACCTGGCCGCCATCGGAACCGCTGCGGATATTGTTAAGGTGACCGGCGAAAACCGAATTATCGTCAATGAGGGGCTTAAATTAATTAGCCAGGGCAATCGCCCGGGAATAAAAGCTTTAAAAAAAGTGGCGGGGGTAACCCGGGATGAAGTCACGGTAGCTGATGTGCTATTTGGATTGGGTCCTCGCATAAATGCTGTGGGTCGTCTGGGTGAAGCCATGCGTGCTGTGCGACTCATGACTGCAACCACTGCGGCTGAGGCGAAGCGATTGTCAGCGGTGCTCAATTCAGAGAATGAAGCCAGAAAAACCGTTGAGGGCAAAATATTCGATGAAGCGGTTAGATTGTCCACTATCAGGTATGATCCCCGGGAAAAACGCTCCCTGGTACTCTACCAAGAAGGGTGGCATCACGGGGTGATTGGGATTGTGGCTTCCAAGTTGAAAGAAAGATACTTTGTACCCACTGTCATTGTTGCCATAAATGATGGTGTGGGTAAGGCTTCCGCCAGAAGTATAAATGGCTTTGATCTGCATGCAGCTTTCTCAGAATGTGCTGATCTCTTGCTTAGCTTTGGTGGGCATACCATGGCCGCTGGAATGTCGATTGACCCTGTCAATCTGGAAGCTTTTGAAAAACGTTTCCAGGAGGTGGCCATGGCTCAGGTCACTGAAGAGATGATGCGCCCTCGTTTAAAAATAGAGTCCGTCATCGAATTTTCAGATATCAATTCTCAATTAATGGAAACCTTGAGACGCCTGGCGCCATACGGACCTGGCAATATGCGCCCCCTGTTTGCCAGCCAAAACCTGGAAGTTGTAGGCTATCCGCGACCTAAAATCGTTGGCAAGGATCATTTAAAATTTAAGGTTCGCCAGGGGCGGACCGTGTTGGATGCCATTGGCTTTGGCATGGCCGAGTCCCTGGACTTACTGTACTCGAACAAGAATCTCGAAATAGCTTACGTACTTGCTGAAAATGAGTGGCAGGGACGTAAAACTATTCAACTGGAATTAAAAGATATTAGAGTAATGGATTAGGAGTTCAGAATGCGAAAAGCGTATATCGATGCGATCGGGATGTATGTGCCGCCGAATGTGGTGACCAATCAAGATCTGGAAAAACTCATGGATACTTCGGATGAGTGGATTCGTGAAAGAAGCGGCATTCAAGAGCGTCATCATGTCCAGGGTGAGTGCACGACTGATCTCGCATTAAAAGCCACTGAGGAGGCCTTGAAGAAGGCTGGTATGCAAGCGGAAGATGTAGACCACATCATCTTTTCAACCATGGCCAGCGACTACTTTGTGCCCGGGGGAGGTCCCATGATGACTCGACGCCTGGGAATTCCTGGAACTCCAGCCATGGATATTCGCATGGCCTGTTCAGGATTTTTGTATGGACTTTCCGTTTCCAAAGCCTTTATTGAGTCAGGGGCATACGATAATATCCTACTGATTACTTCTGAAGTTCAGTCAGTGGCCCTTGATTTTACTACGGCCGGTCGTGATACCGCCGTTCTCTTTGGTGATGGTGCTGCAGCAACCGTTTTGAAAGCCACCGATGAAAACAGAGGCTTGCTATCAGTGAAGACGCATTCAGACGGTCGCTATGCCGAAGATCTTATGTTGCGCACACCCTCCACCATGGATAATCCATTTTTAACTCATGAATTGCTGGATATGGGACACGGGCAGGTGAAAATGAATGGTCGAACGGTGTTTAAACATGCCATCACCAAGTTTCCAGAAGTAATCTATGAAGCATTGGAAGCAGCCGGTGTAGAGAAGTCTGAAGTAAAACTGGTGGTTCCCCATCAGGCCAATCTGCGCATTACCGAGGCGGTGGCCAACCGTTTGGATCTTGAGATGCATAAGGTGGTTTACTCCAATATTCATAAATATGGAAACACAACCTCAGCCTCTATACCCATAGCCTTATATGAAGCCCAGCAGGAGGGTAAAATTAATCGAGGTGATATTATTGTGGTTGCTTCGTTTGGCGCCGGATTTACCTGGGGCGCTTCTGTAATGAGGTGGTAAATCAATCATCTAAATAAAAGACAGGGGGGCTAACATGAAACAGTATTTTCAGGATGAGCATTATATGCTCCAGGATATGGTGCGCGATTTTGCAGCTAAAGAAGTTGCTCCCATTGCTGAATCCCTTGATCGGGAGGAACGCTTTCCCCTTGAACTCATTCCCAAGCTAGCTGAATTAGGACTTCTGGGAATTCCCTTTGCTGAAGAATACGGTGGCGCAGGAATGGATACTTTGGCCTATTCCCTCGTTATCGAGGAACTGGCTAAAGTCGATTCGTCAGTTGCCATCACGGTGGCTGCCCATATTTCATTAGGGACGACTCCCATTTATCTCTTTGGAAATGAGACCCAAAAAAAAGCCCATCTATCCAATTTGATTTCTGGCAAGTACCTTGCTTGTTTTGGCTTGACAGAACCGGAAGCGGGTTCAGATGCTGGTGGTACCAGGACAACTGCAGTCAGGGATGGTGATGAGTGGGTCATAAATGGGGCGAAAAATTTCATTACCAATGCTGGTTATTCAGGGGTTTGCAATTTAACAGCTGTCACTGACCCTCAAGCCAAACGTCCTGGTGGGGTCTCGGTTTTCATGGTTGATCCCAAAACACCAGGCTTCATCATTGGACCTCCAGAAAAAAAAATGGGATGGCGCGGATCAGATACACGGGCCTTGACCTTTGAGAATATGCGGGTTCCAGGAGATGCTCTCCTGGGAGAGCTGGATGTCGGTTTTAGCCAAATGATGACAGCCCTGGTGGGAGGCAGGATAAGTGTGGCGGCCCTGTCCCTTGGCCTGGCTGAAGGGGCCTTGCAGGCTGCGCTAAAATATGCTGACGAGCGTGAGGCATTCGGGAAAAAGATACACCGCTTCCAGGGTGTTGGGCTGCAGTTGTCAGAAATGGCAACAGAAATAGAGGCTGCAAGACATTTGGTCTATCATGCGAGTTATGTGAAAGATCATGGTGGAAATGTAGTAAAAGCAGCAGCCATGGCTAAATTAAAAGCTTCTGAAACTGCCGTTCGAGCAAGCAACATGGCTGTTCAAATTCACGGTGGTTACGGATATATAAAGGAATTTCAGGTCGAACGATTTTTTCGTGACGCCAAGGTACTCACCATTGGTGAAGGCACTTCTGAAGTTCAGAAACTTGTGATTTTGAAGCAGCTCTTGAAAGGGTTATAATTACTACATGTTACCACAGTCAAAAAAGGTCGTTAGTGACGAGAAGAAATATCAACTCTGGTTAAGAATTAGCCAGATAGCACTTATTGCTCTCCTCCTGGTTGTTACAGCTCTATTCTTTCCAAGAGGTAAGATATTTCAATTTAACTATGATGTGGATCAGATAACCACTGAGACTATCATTGCCCCTTTTGACTACGATATTTTAAAAACGGATGAAGCACTTGAGCAGGATAGAAAAGCTCGCGAAAATACGATCCAACCCGTATTTATTTGGGATAATACCACTCGTGATGGGGTGAATACTGCTATCGACGAGCTGAGAGAACAACTCGCGCTGTGGTATCAGGCAGAAAAAGATTTGGCCACCAAGAAGACTTATTGGAGCACCTTCACTGATAGCCTTGCGGCAGATTCCATGGCCAACCAATTGCAGGAAGACTCATTGCATGTACTCAATTTTCGATTGGATTTACAGCACCGAGGTCTTAAAGATTTGGGTACTCCGCGATGGACTTATTTCCTTGAAAAAGGACCATCCACCCGCCAGCTGGCGAATTCAGTAAAACAAGCGCTTCTGCCACAATATATGTTGGGAATCATCAGTGAGCTCCCGGTAGATATGAACGCTGGCCGGATTACCATGATCATGCGAGGTAAAGAATCAAGTCGAAACCCTCAGGATTTTCGAAACATTGACGAGGCCTGGGAGAGTGTGCAAAATGTGCTTGTTTCAAATTATTTTGATCGGGATCAAAGATTGGAACAACTTGCTGAAGATATCGCTAAGGCGGTAATGATTCCCAATCTGAATTATTCTTCTGAGTTGACTGAAAACCGCAAAGCTGAAGCCCGCAATCTGGTACCTATCAGTATTGGTAAGGTGTTTAAGAATGAGCGTATTGTGGATGCCAATACACGAGTTACCCCTCAAATTAAACAAAAGCTGAATTCACTGGAAAAAGAGTATATACGCAAAGGGTATGGTGATTCCGCAGCCAACAAGGTAACCACTTTCGTCGGAAAAATGATGCTCTCAGCATTTTTACTCTTTTTCTTCTTTGCCTATCTGCAGACCTACCGGAGCCAGATTTATAACGATATAAAACTCATTGCTCTCGTCGGGGTCATCTTTATCATGACTTTGGGTCTGGCTCACTTGATCGTTTATAAAATGGGCTGGTCTGAATTTTTTGTCCCCATGACTATTGCTGCCATGATATTTACGGTGGTGTTTGATGGTAGAATAGCCTTTATCATCATGGTAACGCTCACTTTAATTACTGGCATTATTCTCAGTAATAATATTCCCTTTATTGTGGCCAATCTTTTTGTTTCCTCCCTGGCCATTTATACAGTACGTCGATTAAGATCAAGATCGCAGATTTTGTGGAGCATTCTGGCGGTAACCTCCGGATATGTGGCAGTAATTGCAGTTTTTGAAATGATCAAATTCAGCAGTTGGGAATCGGTTATGGAGCATATGGTATTTGCGACTGCCAATGGCATCTTATCCCCACTATTGTCCTATGGTCTGCTGGTTTTAATCGAGAGAGTTTTTAAAATTACCACAAATTTGACCCTACTCGAACTATTGGATTTTAACAATAAACTCTTAAGCAAATTGGCTATGAAGGCGCCAGGGACCTTTAAGCATAGCATCGACGTTGGCAATCTTGCTGTAGCAGCTTCGGAAGCGGTGGGAGCAAATTCCCTGCTGGCCAGAGTAGGTGCTTATTATCATGATATTGGCAAGGCAGAAAAGCCGGAATACTTTATTGAAAACCAAATGCGTGGAACCAATAAGCATGAAAAACTATCTCCCCGCTTGAGTGCTACAGTCATTGTTGCCCATGTTAAAGATGGTATTAAACTCGCCGAGGAAAATCGATTACCCTCCATTGTTGCCGATTTTATACCCATGCATCATGGAAAAACAAGAGTTGAATACTTTTATCAACAAGCGCTTGAGCGAGCAAAAGAAACTGACTCAGAGATAAATGAAGCAGATTTCCGGTATCCAGGTCCTCGGCCAAACACCAAGGAAACTGGTATCCTCATGATAGCAGAAGCTATTGAAGCAGCCTCGCGAAGTTTAAAAAGTCCCAATCCTCAGCGTATTGAATCTCTCATGGACACGATCATAGAGAGTCGGATAAAAAGTGGAGAATTAACCAATTGTCCACTCACATTTAGGGATCTTGAGATTATTAAAAGTGCTATGATGCCGGTTCTTACAGGCAGCATGCATGAGCGAATCGAATATCCCGGGCAACGACAAAGGTTGCATATAATGGATGATGAAGACTGAGCAATCCCAAGCAATTAACCTGAATATACACCAGCCTTGATCAATGAAAATTGATATCATCGATCCGGTTGAGGGTGTAGATCCTTCTCTATTCAAAACATGTGTGAAACAAATTTTTGAAGGTGAACACAGAAATTTGGAGTATGTGAATATCATTTTTATGAGAAGAGACGATTTACGTCTCATGAAAAAAGAATATTTTGATTTAGATGTTTATACCGATGTTATTGCTTTTAATCTGAATGACCCAGAGGAAAACATTGAAGGTGAAATTTATCTCTCCTATGATCAAATTAAAGAAAATGCTAAACGATTTAAAACAAAACCCCAGGATGAGTTACTAAGAGTACTTATTCATGGCTGTTTGCATTTGTGTGGTTATGAAGATGATACACAAACTTTAAAGGACGAGATGACCGAATTGGAGAATAGCTATATGAAAAATATCGGGGTCAGGAATCTTTAATGAATTTATCTGAATTTCTCGAATCAACTCTCCTCTGGCAATTTGTTGGCTTTATTGTCTTGTTGGGAATGTCCGCCTTCTTTTCTGGATCAGAAACTGCCTTGTTTAATTTGAAAAGACACGACTTTGAAAAATTAAAACACGATCTGGCTCCGTCTTCCAGGCATATTGTTCGTTTGCTCACTACCCCTAAAAGACTATTGATCACCATCTTAACTGGAAACACGATTGTCAACGTTGCTCTCGCCTCAATGGCAGCAGTCATCACCGCTGAATTCGCTAGTCGAAGCGGTGTCAATCAAGTGTTAGCCCTGGTAGTGGAGACGATCGTTCTCACCATAGTGCTTGTCATTCTGGGTGAGATTACTCCCAAAGTATTGGCCATGCGACATTCGTTGGGTTTTGCTTCCAGAATTATTGGCTCCCTCTCAATCATCTTTAAACTGTTTTCTCCCTTCGCCCAGATCGTGTATAACCTGGTGGAAAAGATGGTGAACTTCACCGGTATTAAAACTGAAGAAAACTTTACTTCAGATGAAGAAATCAAAGAGTTAGTGGAGCTGGGTCAGGACCAGGGAGTCATCGGTGAAGAAGAGAAAGATATGATTCACTCCATTATTGAGTTTGGTGATACTCAGGCAAAAGAAATCATGATACCCCGCCCCGATGTCTTGATGTTACATACTCAAATGAGTCGCGAAGAAGTTCTGACCTTGATTCGTGAAACAGGTTATTCAAAGTATCCCCTATATCGCGACCAGATTGATCAAATCAGAGGTATCGTATTTATAAAAGACATTCTCCCGTACCTCCATAGCAGCTCCCAGCGAATTAATCTTGAACGCCTCGCCCGTCCAGCAATGTTTGTCCCGGAGCATCAGCATGTTGATAATCTGCTACGAGATATGCAGAAGGAAAAACAAAAGCTGGCCATCGTCGTCGATGAATATGGTGGTTTCTCAGGAATGGTTGCCGTAGAAGATATCATAGAGGAAGTTTTAGGTGACCTGAAGGATGAGCTTGATAGTACAGAGGAAGAGACTGAAATCGTCAAAATAGAAAAAGACGTCTACGTGATTGAAGCATCAACACATCTGGACGATGTTGCTGAAGTTTTGGGAATCAAATTTATTGATGATCGTGAATATGACTCCATAGGTGGATTAATTTATTCCAGTCTTGGCACCATTCCAGAGCCAGGTGAAATAGTTGAATACCAAAACTACAAATTTGAAGTTTTATCTGTTGAAAAAAATCGTATTGAAAAAGTAAAAGCGACCAAAATCGAGAATAAATAAGTGGCTGAAGAATTAAAGTCATCCCCTGAGAGTGAATTACGTCGTTTAATTGATATTGTTGCCAGGCTTCGGAGCCCTGCGGGTTGTCCCTGGGATATTGAGCAGACACCAGAGAGTATGATTTCCTACCTGCTGGAAGAAGCCTATGAGGTGGTTGAAAGCATTGAGGACGGAAATCAGGAGGAGCTCCTGGCTGAACTGGGTGATTTGTTATTGCACATTGTAATGCAAGCCCAAATGGCTGAAGAGCAAAATCAGTTTGTCCTCCGCGATTCAATATATTCGATAAATGAAAAACTCATTCGACGTCATCCCCATGTATTTGGGGACGATAACAGCAGATCAAAACGAATGGAAGATGCTAAAGATAATTGGGAAAAAGTTAAAAAGAGTGAAGGTCGGAAAAGTTGGATAGATGGCGTCCCCAAAAATTTATCCGGACTAATCCGAGCTCAACGCATTCAGGAAAAAGCCTCGAATGTAGGTTTCGATTGGGATAATGTTGATCCTGCCCTGGCCAAAGCCCATGAAGAGATTAATGAGCTATTGGAAGTCTGGCAGGAAGGAAACATCGAACGCTCAAGAGAAGAATTTGGGGATGTCCTATTTAGCCTCGTCAATGTGGGCAGATTAATGAAGATTGATTGTGAATCTTCATTACGCCTGGCCATCGATAAGTTTGATGCAAGATTTCGAGCACTTGAAATAGTATTTGAAGATGAGGGCCGAGATATTGAGGCTGCCTCTCTTGAGGAAATGGACGAAGTTTGGGATCGAATAAAACATAGTACACATTTTCGAAAATAACTCCCTGCATTTTAAATTATAACTCTATACAAACTTAATATATTTTCTGAATGTCTGATATTAAAACCCAGGTATTTACATAAAAATAAATCCTTGATAATGGCAACTTAAAACTATAGCTTTGCCAAGATTTATTAATCAATCAATCCAGGAGGTTATTTAATGGTAGACAATCCAGCAACTGGCAATCAGGGCAAGCGGTATACCGCTGACGAAAAAGCAGAGATTGTGGCATACATTGTTGCGTATGATGCTGAGCATAAACGTGGCGGGATGAAGGCCGCAAGTGATAAGTACGGCGTATCCGTAGTCACCTTGAGCAATTGGAAGAAAAAAGATAAAGCTCCCAGGAAGGGGAAAGCTAAAGCTAAAAAAGTTGCTGCAAAAAAGTCAGTTAAAACTACTGCGGCTCCCGCAAAAATGATTGCTGATAACCCTGAGGCAATACTCTCTCGTTTGCAGGCAATTCGTTCAGAAATTCATACACTTGAAAAGGAGTATGACGGGCTAAAGAAAAAACTATAACCCGACCCGCGCCAGATGATTGGTGTGAGATATTTTAAAAGAGGTGAATTGATACTCACCTCTTTTTGTTTCTTCAGTTTTACACAAAGAAATAGGTTTATACGATCGACCCATTATATCAACATACTGATCTGATACAGGATAATGGTCCAAAAGGCACCGTGTAACCAACCAGCGATGACATCAAGGGGAAAGTGGGCACCACAATAGATTCTAGAATATCCCACCAGGAGGGAAAGGGATATCAGAAACCAGGCAGCCCAGGGAAATATAAAACCGAACGCCATGGCAAAGGCCATGGTATTGGAAGCATGGTTCGACGGAAAAGATTTCTTTCCGCGGTTCATGACACCGAGTGAGCGAATATCCTCAAATTGTTTTCCCGGACGAACCCGATCAATATTTGTTTTCAACCATCGAGTGTTGATAGCGTCTGCGATGCTGGCACTCAGGCTGCCTAGAACAATGGCCATGATCCCGGACCGCCAGTCAAGATAAATGAGTATCATGGCAAAGCAGAGTGTCGGTATCAACCATCGATAGGGGTTTGAGATGATAATC
>JAIPGJ010000103.1 GCA_021736185.1 Fidelibacterota bacterium
TAAGAAACATCAAAAAAGGAGCAAAGGATATCGGGAAAAAAGATGTAGAAAAGGAAACTAAAACGAACTAAACTGAACTCGCTGGGGTGGTACACTTTGAAGTGCCCACAACCGGTACATTTTCAAGTGCCCGCTGACAGAAAGCTTGCCCGGCTCATATTTACCAACACCAACACCTAAAAATACAGAAAAAAATCTTTCTATATCTTTAAAGTCAAAATCTTTATTGACAGTTATATGAATCTTTTTGTTAAGTGCAAGGGCATAACCATATTCAAAAATTACATTAAAATTTAAATCTGACAATTCGATTAAAATCGCCTTCGATTTGATGATATTATTACAGATGTTGCAGTATATTATATCATTAATAATCTCTAGGTCTTTTTGCCATTCCACCCAATCTGTATCTGTGGTGCTTTTTAATGTCTCAATCGCTTGGGAAACTTCTTTTTTTATGGTGTCTGTCTTGCTTGAATATGCGGTAAAAACTTGGTTTCGAGCTTCAATTGATAGTATGTCAATCGGGCATATGTCTGCACATATTTCGCAATACTTATCCATATGAACACCTTTCAAAACACAAGTAGACTATTCTTCTAAAATCAAACTAAACGCTGTAGTCAGCTTTAACACGTTTTTACTTTCTCTTTCCAGGTTGGTTGCTAGTTTTTTAGCGATATTTTCCATCACTTTCCAACCAATGGTGGGGTGCTGGGCACTCACCTTCTGGAAGGCTGTTTTTTCCATCACCACGATTTCACAATCTGTTGATGCCATGACGGTTGCGGTTCGAATGGAATCATCCATGAGTAATGCCATTTCACCAAAAAACGGACGATATTCGTCAGTCAGGGTAATAAAGGTCTTATTCTTGGTATCCGTCTCGTCATCCTTGAGCAGCGTTAATTTTTTGCTGATGGTCACTTTTCCCTGGATCAGGATAACCAGGTTATCTCCCGTTTCGCCTTCGGTCATGATGGATTGACCTTCTTTATAGGAAACCTGTCTCGTAGCAGGACGATAGACGGCAATTTCCTCTGGCGTCAAGCCCTTAAACAGGGGACAATTTTTTAGATGTTGTATGTAAGGCATAGGCTACTCGGTTTCTGTTTTAGACTTACTTTAACAAAATCATCTGTTCTCCGGTTTTAAGGATATAGTCCTTCTCCGGATTGATGCGTACTTTAATTTTCTGCTCATCTGTGACCCCTCGACCGGCGGCCTTGAGTTTAGCGGCAATAAACTGATCCAGATAATCACCTGAGTCGGCACTGAGAAAATCACCAATCCCCGCACTCCCCTCCTCCTGATAAACCCCCAGGAGTGTCATATTGTATTCCTCAAAGGATCGAGTGAAAAGTTCAGCATAGGTCTTTCCAATCATGCGTTCCGGTATTTCTCTGGTTTCAAGGCGGTTCTGGTCGGCATTCAGAATTTCAGACAGGAAGGCTGGAATTCCCGGGTTGAACAGTTGGTGGGCTCCCAGGAAGGGTCCGAACTCATCAGCGACGATTATTCCATCGGCCTTGGCGCGACGGAGTTTGGCTTTATTCTCATAATGAAGGATATAGGCATAGACTTTTGTCTTGGGTGCCAGGGCTTTGATGGAATAGGTGGCCAGGGCTGTTTTTTCATCAGCTTCTGCTTCGCTGGCCTTGATCAGGTTGGGCAAAATGAGGACAGCCTTGGCCTTCGAGACACTGGCTTTGGCCAGAACCTGATCCTGGGTAAAATCGCCTCTGACAAAGCCGAGGTGACTGGCGTTAAGTGTGGTGCGCCAGGTATCGATTTCATCCTCGGTCAATTCATTAATCAGGACAATGGGTGTGCTGTCCTTTTCATTCTGTTTGAGCAATGTTTCCAATAACTCATCTGCCAGATTATTCCAACCGCAGATGATATAATGATCGCTGTAATTTAATTTTTCCAAACCCTTACCCTCTCTGATTTTCCTGGCGACGAATATGGATGAGATCGTAGCCGTAAAGAATGAGATCAGTGCCATTGAGAAAAACATCATGATCGATGCTGCAATTCGAGCTCCTGGAGTCACTGGAGTCAGATCGCCAAAACCTACAGTGGTCATGGTTACCCAGGCCCAGTAGAAAGCATCAAAAATGGTGGTGATCTGGCGCTCGCTGGAGCCATAATCCAACAGGAAAACGGCCACGCCACCGGTGAAAAGAATGGTCCACAGGATCAGCAATAAATCCAGAACACCCTCATGACGGAGTTTTTTCACCCAGGTTATCATGTTATGGAAGATCTTCATTCCCCTTAAACTAAGTCAAAAGCGCACATCTTGAAGAAATAAGTTTGCTAATTGCTGGGAATGATCCGTCTGCAGGAACGCTAAAATTCTGGTCATATTCAGCGAAAAAGATTTTCTCCTGACACAAAAACAGACCTTGAACCCGCAAAAACATTTACTAGTTTAGTACTGTAGTAGTTTAGTAAACATATATTGAGGTGATAAACATGAAAATACCCAGCGAACTCAAACACAAGCCCGTCATTGTTTCAGACGACTATGACCGGATTGATGGACGCCAGGCGCCCCATTCAGATGCCAAAGGATTATCCCTGGGTCTGGCCCAGTGGAACGAAAGGGGAAAGGTGGATATTTCAGCCAAGGTCTGGCGACACACCGGCGGCAAATGGTCACGCCAGTCAGAAGAACTCCCCCTGCACCGCGTGCTGGATCTGGCTATTCTCATTGTGAGAACCCGGAAGGTCTTTCTCGAGCGCTATCATAAAAACGAGAAGGATTACCCCAATTATCCCACATTGGATCGCATCGGCCTCCAGGGAGATGCCATGAATGTTGCCGTTTGTGTCGACAATGCGTTCATTGCCGATGATCTCGATCTGTTTGAAGCCACCCTGGCTAAAGACGATGAAATTCTCAGCGAACGAATGCGGGTGTTACAGGCTGCCCTGGAAGATCTCAGGGGATAACATCGTGTGTTCTACAGTAATCATTGGGGCCGACTCCCATAAATTTTTGGCCGAAAACTATGATCACCGCATGGATCACGGTCTGATTGGTGTCAATCTCAAAGGCACAATCAAAGAGAATGGACGACAAGCTGGCGAAAAAATCCTGCGCTGGCAGGTTCAATATGGGAGCATCACCTTTAATCAGTTCTCCCTTGAACTTCCTGCCTCCGGGATGAATGAGAAGGGCCTCTGCGTGGCTTTGATGTGGCATTATGGAGGCGATTTCGGTACGGCTGATAAATATTCAAGATTGAGTGCCCTGCAATGGATTCAGTACCAGTTGGACAATTATCAAAATATTGCAGAAGTGCTGCAAGGCCTGGAAACCATGCGACCCAAACAGGAGGGTGTCCCGCTACACTATTCGTTTTTAGATGCTGACGGTAATACACTGCAACTTGAATTCATTGGGGGTGAGCCCAAAGGCTATCTGAACCAAAACTATCCCATCCTCACCAATTCAAGCTATGCTGAAAGCCTTGAAGCAGCGGAAATAGAGACCAATGAGGCGAAAACCTATCCAAACCAGTCCATTGCACGATTTATTCATTTGTATCGGCAGACCACCGACAGCGAAGCAGCCGACCTCACCCCCCTTTCAGGTTTTGACTTGTTGAAATCTGTGAGTCAAACTCCAGATGGAGCTGAAACCTTTCCCTGGAATACTGCGGGCGGCGAACCAACGGTCACGGCCTGGAGCATCGTTTTCAATCCTGCGGAAAAATCAATTCTGCTCAAGACGCATAAAAACAACGCTATCCGGGAACTGCGATTGGCCGATTTCAATTTCGAAAAAGAAGCTGACTATCTCATCATGGATATCAATGCTGGAACAGCGGGGAATATTCGCTCCTTCTTTAAGTCTTATTCCAGGGAAGAAAATCAAAATATCGTGCGACGGACTGCCCAGGTATTTCAAATGCCAGAACCAGCCCAGAACGCCCTGGTGAACATGGTGGATGTCTTGTACAGAAACCGTGAGATGCGCATTGGTTAAACTGTCGTCAGGCTTGCCGCATCTTTATGGGGTTACCTAATTTTATCTATGGCAACCTTCAGTTGCTGATATATTTACTAAAACACCAACTGGAGAACCCAAAATGAAACTCAATATATTGGATTTCCTCACCGGCTTCTTATTAATGAATGCCATGCCACACTTGATTTTTGGAATCATTCGACTCCGTTTTTTAAGCTTGTTTGGCTTTTCTGCAGTGGGAAACCTGCTGTATGCCCTGGTAAACGTTGTTACAGCCGGAGCCATTTATCATTATCAATATGACATCACATCCATGAAGCAGGACGGCATTCTGGTCGGCGCGTTGACCATGTTTGGCATCTTTCTGATCACCGGTCGTTTCTTCGTGGGTTTGTTCCAGCCAAAATCAAAACCCGCTCTTCCCGGCTATTTAAAAGAGAAGTAGCCCCTCCCCTGGGATGAATCAAACCAATAGAATTCTAGTTAACTGTTTTCGTGTAACTTACATTAATGGGAAAGAATTCGGGAGAGCCGGCGTCAGTTCATCTGGGCTGGATTTATCTCTTCAAAATGGTATCGGTCCCAATCGTTTTTTATAAGGAGTAACATTCATGGGCGACAAGGGAAGTAAAGACAAGGGCAATAAAGAAGTACAAAAAAAAGCCCAGCACACGATCAAGGAAAAACGACAATTAAAAAAAGATAAAGAGAAAGAAAAAAAGGGTCGCGCCCATTCGGAGTAATCTTGATTTGATCCTCTTTCCTTTGATGCAAAGATCCTGGCGAGTCTCCTGCTAATATGCAAAATCAAAAATTATCGCCAATCCTCTATCTGCCTCACGGCGGTGGCCCGCTTCCCCTGCTTGCCGATCCTGGTCATACTGAGCTCATATCATTTCTTAATAGCATCCGCGTAAATTTGGGGGAGCCCCGGGCGATTCTGGTCGTCAGTGCCCATTGGGAAGAAGCCGTTCCAAGCATTCAATCGGCTGAACGTCCTGAGATGCTCTATGATTATTACGGATTTCCACCCGAGACCTACCAAATCACTTATCCTGCTCCTGGTCATCCTGAGCTGGCCGAACAGATTCAAGCCGAATTGTGGAAAGCCGGGATAAAATCAAATCTCAATCCTGAACGTGGTTTTGATCATGGTCTGTTTGTACCCCTCAAAATAATCTTCCCCGAAGCCAGGATTCCCTGCTTCCAGATTTCTTTGATCCAGGGTCTGGACCCGGCTCAACATATCGCCCTGGGTCGAGCCCTGTATTTCTTGAGAAGTCAAAATGTCCTCATTGTAGGGTCGGGTATGTCTTTTCACAATATGCAGGCCTTTTTCAGGGGAGGTCTCACGGACAAACGACCAGATGTTGATTTTGATCAATGGCTGGTAAAAACTTGCTGTTCAGATCTGCTATCCACGGCTGAACGGGATCATGAGCTGATCAACTGGTCCCAGGCACCGGCAGCGCGCTATTGTCATCCCCGCGAGGAACACCTGCTGCCCCTCCATGTCTGTTATGGTGCTGCCGGAAGCAATGCGCCGCCAGCAGAACTTGTATTTAACGGTGAGGTACTCGGGGCTCGCGTTTCAGCCCTGTTATGGAGCTAGATACTAAATCTTTGCTTTACGTTTGTCCTTCCACATAATAAGGCGGAGAGAATGAAACCTTTTGTCCTTAAAACATCTGAACCCCTTGATTTCACGGAACAGGAAATCAATTCTGAGCGTCTCCAGCTTACCACCCGACTTAAAGCCTATAAGGAGGAGATTTTTGCCGAGTTTAATGCGGACATTATTGAGTATATGCTGCCAAAACCTGCTGTAAAAATTGAAGAAACATTGGCATTTATTAATGAGTCTTTGGTGGGTATGCAGGAGGGCTGGAATCTGGCCCTGGCCATTACAAAAAGAAGTGACGGTGAATTTCTGGGTTGCTGTGGTTTGCACGGCAAGGGCCGACATCGCACACCTGAACTGGGCATCTGGATAAAAAAATCAGCTCATGGTCATAAATTTGGCAGAGAAGCCATTCAAACGCTGGCATTCTGGGCTGTAGAACATCTTGATCTGGATTATCTCATTTATCCCGTGGACCGGGCGAATCTTCCCAGTCGCTTGATTGCTGAATCACTGGGCGGTCAGATCTTTGCAGAAAAACAGGTTAAAACCGCCAGGGGTGGTTATCTCGATGAAGTCAAATATAAGATCACGGAAGAGGTGCTCCTTAACAGGAATGCTGGATAGTTTCCCAAGGCCATGAGCTGCTATTTCTTAAGGAACAAACGCTAAAAGCAGGGCGTTTACCTGTCATAATTTACACTTTTTGAAGGGAGGTTGCTTTGCAGACTGCATGGATAAAACAGTCGATCAGCGCGCGACTATTTATCATCGGGTTTTTAGTGCTGGTGTTGCTCATTCCAGCGTTTATGGTTCAATCTCTTATTCGTGAAAGACAGGATAGAAGAGATGGTGCGGTTGCCGAGGTCAATCAAAAATGGGGGAAAGCCCAGGCCATTACCGGACCCATCTTGTCTGTTCCCTATAAATATGTGAGCAAGGATGCCGCCAATCAGGTGGTTTCAAAGATAGGATATGCCCATTTTTTGCCAGAACAGCTTCAAATAAATGGAGAGGTCTCACCTGAGATTCGCAAGCGTGGTATTTATGAAATTGTCCTGTATCAATCGCTGTTCGATGTGTCGGGGTTTTTTAGCCCCATCTCCATCGAAGACCTGAAAGTCCCACCTGGAGATTTTGCCTGGAGTGATGCTTTTATCTCCATTGGCATCACAGACATGAAAGGACTCAACGACCTGGTTGTGTTTGAGGTAAACGATCAACAAATTCCGGTACAGCCAGGAATCGAAACGGACGATGTCCTCAGCTCCGGCGTCAGCATTCCTCTGGATACGGTGGACACCAATGAGGACCTGAACTTTGCTTTTACCTTGAATCTAAATGGAAGCGAATCTCTGTCATTCGCCCCCATCGGCAAGGAAACCATCGTCAATCTCACTTCTCAGTGGCCGGACCCCAGCTTTGTGGGAGCCTTTTTACCAGCTCATCATAAAACCTCAGAACAAGGCTTCGATGCAGACTGGAAAATCCTGCATCTCAACCGGAATTTCCCCCAGAAATGGACTGGCAGCAATAATCAAATAAACGCGTCGACCTTCGGTGTAAGACTGCTGGTTCCCGTCGATGAGTATCAGAAAAACATGCGCACGGCGAAGTATGCTTTCATGTTTATCGGACTGACCTTTTTATCCTTTTTTATGATTGAACTCCTGAACAAGAAGCTGATCCATCCGATTCAGTATTTACTTATCGGTTTCGCCCTGCTGGTATTTTATACCTTATTACTGTCTTTTTCAGAACAGATGGTTTTCAAATATGCCTACTTGATCTCCAGTGTGGGCACCATTGGTTTGATCACCAGCTACACAAAGGGTGTTTTAAAGGATAATCTTCAAACCGGGATCATTCTTTTAATCCTGATTCTGCTTTACGCCTATTTATACATCGTCCTGCAATTACAGGATCTGGCCCTGATGATTGGTAGTATTGGACTATTTATAATTCTGAGTTTGGTTATGTATCTTACTCGAAAGATTGATTGGTTCTCGACCCTGCAGGTACCGACAGCTACAGAGAAGATACCCGGGACTTCAGGAGAAAGCAGGGATACTGAAGCGCTCTAGTTTTTCCTGAACAGGACAGGATTGAGAGGCGTGGTAATAAGCTCTCCAGGTTGAACACCAGGCGTAAAGGCATCTCTGTCAACCAGCTGAGTTTTGGTGGGTGACTTTAGCAGGCGGGTGTCATCTGCCATATAGATGATGGTCATGACTTCTCGGGCCTGGTCGGTGAGATTGGGACCGGCATGATGAACGGTCCAGCCAGCATGCACACTGATATCACCCAGCTCAAATTCATCGGCACTCACTTCGAAACCGGTTTGTTTCACATATTCAGAAAAGAAGGCTTCGCTTTCATCACTGATGACCATGTCCCTCCCCCCGTTTTTCAAATGGCTCCCCCGGGCAAATGAAAGGGTGCCCATTTCCCATGGCGTTCTTTGGAGGGGAATCCAGAAGGTACAGGTATTTCTTGTATCCAGGGGCCAATAGACCTGATCCACATGCCAGGGCGTTGGCCCTCCCCCGGCCTCTTTGAACAACGCCTGGTCATGGTAGAGTCGAACGCCATTAACACCCATGATAGTAGCGGCAATTTCAGCCAGATCTTGACGGAAAACGAAGGTTTTGACCAGGTCGGATTTCTGCCACAGATTGGTGACCTGGGTAAAGGCCTTCTTATAGGTGGATCGCATCTCGATGGGTGCACTATTGGGATTGAGTTTAACCATGAGATTGCGGAGTTCTCTGGAAAGCAGCCCAAGACTCCCGGCATCTACACCCTGGGGGATCCGGATATAACCATCCCGACGATATTTCTCCTGCATCTCAACACTGATATCAACCATCTTTTAACTTGCTCCACGCTGGTAAATTTACTGTGCTCAAATTATTATCCATTTGAATGATTAAAAGCAATTGAACTGATTTATCTTACTCCAAATCTAAGGATTCAATACATGCATTTTAGAATGTTTTTTTCGCTAATCATAATCACGAGTACCCTGGTGGCACAAACCTATGTCAGTGGAATTGTCAGTGGTCACTGGGATTCCGCCGGCAACATCTACATACTCTCCGCAGACTGTGTCGTGGGACATGGGGATACGCTGATTATTGAACCTGGAGTCCGTGTAGATTTGAACTCTAATTTTGAGTTCAGGGTTCAGGGCGTCCTATTTGCCGATTCAGTGGCTTTCTTTAATGGCGGCAAGGTCCGAGGGGACAATGGCCAGCTGGAACTCTTTAAGTGTGCCTTCATTCAACTCGATGAGGGTATTGATATTATCAGTGGTGCAGCCCGACTGGATCAATGTCGAATTGAGTGGTCCCAAGGAAATGGAATCTCTTTTTCCAATACTGACACCTCCTATGTACGTGATTCCAGGATTATTCAAAGTGGGGGCTATGGCATACAAATAAGGCAATCAGACAATGTTGAGGTTTCTGGCAACACTCTAGTCGAAAACTCCACCAACGATTTTAATCATCCCGCTCTTTTTATCGACTCCTGTTCTCCTGAGAATATTACGAACAACACTATCTACAACAACTATGGCCAGGGTATTGGTGTCTGGACCCTGACTTCAATAGCGGCCCCTACCATTAGTAACAACTTGATACGGGGAAATTTTACTGGAATTACCCTGATGAATGCGCCCGCCCACATATTAGACAATATCATTGTGGCAAATTACCAGGATGGCAACTTTGATTCCGGGGCAGGCATTTATGCCGGCTATGAATCTTCCGTTGGTATTGTCATGGGAAATTATATCGGTGGTAATTATTATGGGGTTTCCGTGATCAGTGGTGCTTCTCCCAATCTGGGTGATATGGTCAATGATTATCTTGGCGATGATGGACTCAATTTATTCTATGACAACACCTATGATGGGCAGACCTGGCACATCTGGAATGATACCTCGACCCCCATTATGGCCCAGAACAATTATTGGCTTGGTCTTGATCTTGCCGAAGTCGATGCCACACTCTATGATAACGAAGAAGGTGGCGGGGAAGTTTTGTTTGAGCCTATTTATGCCGCTCCCCTGCCTGACCCCCCGGATATCAATGATGACGGATCCATTAACATTCTGGATGTGGTGGTCCTCATCGAAGCAATCTTTGGATGGGGTGTTCCTGCTCCAGTGACCTTTTATCTTTCAGATATTAATCACGATTTTAACATCAACGTCGCTGATGTGACTTCGCTCATTGAGACGGTGGTTCAATAGGGGTTTTTGTAAGGGGCCTTGAAAGCCGGCTGTCTCAGTCCCGATGATTCCCATCATTTGATAGCCGGGAAGACAATTCCAGGAGACGTTCTTTTTCTGTGTTGCTGAGATTTTCATAACCAACCCTGGTGATCTTATCCAGGAGTGCATCCATCTCTTTTCTTAACTCTGTTTCGGACACAACCCGATGCCAGCCTTTGGGCCGGGGTTTGGGACCAGAAGACCCCGCTCGGCGTGGTGCATCTTCCTGGACAAAGCGAATCTTTTTTAACTTATTCAGCCCCTGTCTCCAGGGAATATTGAGACCGCG
>JAIPGJ010000104.1 GCA_021736185.1 Fidelibacterota bacterium
CCTGGTATGCTCATCCTCTCCATCATCATGCTCATGTTTTCAGCCACGATCGCCATTATTGTTGAAGTTGATCAGGGCACCATTCTCAGATTGAAAATGTCCGGGATAAAGGCCTGGCAGTTTCTGGTGGGGGTGGGAGCCAGTCAGGTTCTGGTTGGCCTCATCGCCATATTTCTCACCCTGGCTGCGGCAAGCTCTCTGGGCTTTGAAATGCGAGGATCCTTTTTATCCTTCCTCCTCATTGCTGTCCTTACCAGTATCAGTATGGTGGCCTTTAGTTTGATCCTGGCAGCTGTGACCCGTTCGGTCACCGATGTCCTGGTTGTGGGCAATTTTCCATTATTTTTGTTTATGTTTTTTTCAGGTGCAGCTTTTCCTATTTCCCCCAAGGCCTGGTTTTACCTGGGCGATTATGGGGTAAGCTGGCAAACCCTCATGTCACCGGCACCAGCAATTTCAGCCCTGCAGAAAATGAGTATTACGGGATTGAGCTTGGGTGATGTTCAGGGCGAATTGCTAGCCCTCATCCTCATGACTTTCATTTATTTTGTGGTAGGTCTCTGGGGTTTTAAGCACCGTCATCTGCGGGCTGAGTAAGGGCTGAATTTATTGATGATGAGCCAATGCCGAAGGCGTCTGGCAACCCACGATAGCTGGCGCTTCCTGAATCAGATCATCTTTCACCAAGGCATCCACCATAAATAAGGCGAAATCGATGCGTCGGGTCATATTGCTCTCCAGGAGGGGATCGCCAACATGCTGACTCCAGACCGGTAAACCCTGGCTTTCACCTTCTTCCAGATCACTCCCACGCACCACGGTCCATTTGCTATCACTCTTGAAGATGCGGTCGCAGGCTTCGACTTGGTCATCCAGCTCCAACAATCTGGTGATCCTCCCAATCCAACGGCCGATGACAACCTGAAACTTGAGCGAGCGAGAATAGATGTCCTGGTTGTCTCGAGTGATATGCCATCCACAGGAAAAAATGAGGCGAGCACCGGGTTTGGCAAAATCCAGCACAGCCTGAGCGGTTCCCGAAGCATATTGTTGAACGCCCCAGGGAACCAAAACAGTGAGGACGCCATCACAACCGTCAAGCGCCTTTTTAATGAGAGCTCTGTCGTTGGTAGCTCCAGGGAGGATGGTCATCTTGTCCTGATAGTCAACCAGCTTGCCCACGCTTTTTTCACGGCACACGCCGACCACCTCGTAACCAAGATCCAGACAATGCTGAACCATATATTTTCCCAGCTTTCCTGATGCCCCCACGATACAGACCTTCATATATGCTCCTAAGTATAATTGTTCATAAGTGTGTGAAAACTAGGCGGATTCTTTAAAATCAGAACAACTAATCAGTGGTTATGGTTGCAGTGGAAGTTGAGACGCCAGGACTAAAGCCTGAGAAAATCAGAGATATGCTATAGATTATTGAGGGTCACCTGAATATCTTGCAGGTCGTATACAAAAGTAATTCAAGCGCTTGAAAAGGTAAAGGACATCCATGGCCAGTAAAGGCATGAAAATAGCCGAAGCACTCAAACATCTCGGTGTTGATAAAACGGCTGATGCCAATGATGTCAAACAGGCCTATCGCGATTTGGCTAAAATATGGCACCCCGACCGTTTTCAGAACGATGAGCGCGTCGGTAAAAAAGCTGAAGCTCAGATTAAAATCATCAACGAGGCCAAAACCGTGGCCCTCACCTACATTGAGAAATACGGCCACTTCCGCCATGTCCGGGACGAAGATGCCGGTGCCGGCATGGGTTTTGAACCCCCCAAGCCGCCTCCCAGATACAGACAGCAGCAGGAGCGACCCCGTCCGCGCCCTCGACCTGAGCCAGAACCAGAACCTGAGCCAGAGCCTCCACCCAAGAAAGAACCGCCCAAGCCACCACCCCGGCCCAAGGAGAAACCCGAACCAGAACCCGATATCTTTGCAGAAAGCATGTCCTTTGGCGATTTTCTACCGGGCTCAACCACCCTCTTTGTAGCTGCCATCCTGATTATTTTGGTGAGCTTCTTTTTTATGCTGGGTTCATCCCTCTTCAATTCACCGGTGGAGCGCTATAAACAATATACGGAAAAATCGAGCAGTCTGGCTGCTGCCCGGGCCGAAGCTTTGAAAAAAGAGGCTGAAAAGCAGCCCCAGCCCAAACCGGTGGCAAAAGAAGCGTCTAAAACGGAAGTAGTGGTTTTAGATACCTTTTTTACTCTGGGTTCTGACAAGGAATGGGTTTCAACGGTTCAGGGACCGCCCTTGCAAATCAGGGGCCTTGAATGGCGCTATGGCTTTTCGACCGTTCAATTCGATGGTGACAAAGTGGTTTCATGGAATTCGTCAGAACTGAATCCTCTGAAAGTGGGTATGATCCTGGATCCCAATAAATTTTATTCTGATCGTTATTTCGGTGTGGGTTCAAAAAAAGATGAGGTAGCGGCCATACAAGGTGCCCCCGATATCATAGAACCCAATAAATGGAGCTACGGTGATGCCTGGGTATTATTCGATTCAGATACTGTGGTTACCTGGGAAAACGACGCTTCCATTCGCCTCTCCATCCGTTACTAAATTCTCGCTACAGCTAAAATCAAAACCCAACGGCTGCCTGCCAGGCCGAAGCATCATCGTGAGGTGCCACACTGAGTAAGCCTGTGCTGAGCAAAGTCGAAGCATCGAAGTTCTCGGACCAACAGCTCAATGTCCAGCATCACGGCTTACTAACAAACTCATCAACTCACCAAACTCATCAAACCCATTAAACCCATTAAACTCATTAAACTCATTGAGCTCATAGAACTCATTGAACTCATAGAACTCATAGAACTCATTAAACTCATTAACTAATCAAACCGAACCAAATTCCCCTTACACCACCGAACACCGGCGTCTAAATTCATGGCTGGAAAATTGGAGCTTTGCAGGTGGAATTCAGTCGCGGAGGATATAAAACAGCTCTGCGCCCTCAGCGCTCTCTGTGGTTATTTAAAAAGGTTAATACATAGCATGGCACAAGAACTCAGCAAACGTTACGACGCCTCCTTGATTGAGGACAAATGGTACCAACACTGGTTAGAACAAAATTATTTTCATTCTGAACCAGACGAAAACAAAACACCCTATACTATTGTGATACCGCCACCCAATGTGACGGGCATTCTCACCCTGGGTCACGTCCTCAATAATACCATGCAAGACATTCTCATTCGCTGGCGTCGCATGCAGGGTCGCGAAGCCTGCTGGATCCCCGGTACAGATCACGCCTCCATTGCCACAGAAACCAAAGTGGTAAACATGCTCAGGGAAAAAGGCATCACCAAGCACGAGATTGGTCGAGATGCCTTTTTGGAACATGCCTGGGAATGGAAAGAAAAGTATGGTGGCATTATCATCGAACAGCTTAAAAAGCTGGGTGCCTCCTGTGACTGGGAACGGGAACGTTTTACCATGGATGATGACTACTACCAGGCCGTCCTCCACTCCTTTGTTGAACTTTACCATGCCGGCTATATCTATCGTGGGAAACGCCTGGTAAACTGGTGTCCCAAAACCAAATCAGCCATTTCGGATGAAGAAGTGATTTATCAGGAACGCAACAGCCATCTCTGGTATATGCGCTATCCCGTCAAAGATTCTCATGAGGTTCTGGTGGTGGCCACTACCCGGCCTGAAACCATGCTGGGTGATAGTGGCGTGGCTGTCCATCCTGACGATGACCGTTATAAGCATCTGATTGGCAAACATGTTGTTCTGCCCCTGGTGGGTCGCGAAATTCCCATTTTCGCAGATGAATATGTGGATAAGGATTTTGGAACGGGTTGTGTCAAAGTGACCCCGTCTCACGACCCCAATGACTGGGAAATGGGCAAGCGCCACAATCTGGAATTCATCAATATTTTTAATGAAGATGCCAGCCTGAATAACAATGTCCCCGGCAAATTTATTGGACTGGATCGTTTTGAGGCCCGGGAAATGGTGATCGAACAGCTCAATGAGCTTAACCTCATGGATAAAATTGAAGATTATGTCCATAAAGTGGGTTACTCAGAACGTGGTAACGTGCCCATCGAACCCTACGAGTCAGAACAGTGGTTCATGAATATGACCGAACTGGTGAAACCCGCTTTGCAAGCGGTCCGCGACGACAAAATTAAATTTCATCCCGCTCACTGGACCAAGACCTACGAACACTGGATGTCCAACATTAAAGACTGGTGTATCAGTCGTCAGTTATGGTGGGGTCACCGTATTCCTGTCTATACCTGCCAGGACTGTCATGAGATGATGGTTCAGGTTGAGACCCCCACCGTCTGCATCAAATGCAGTTCCACCAATCTAAAACAGGATGAGGATGTCCTGGATACCTGGTCCTCTTCATGGTTATGGCCCTTTGCCGTCCATCAGTGGCCGGGAGACAGCAAGGATCTGGATTACTATTATCCCACCAATGATCTGGTCACAGCTCCTGACATCATCTTTTTCTGGGTGGCTCGCATGATTATGGCGGGTTATCAATTCAAGGGCGATATTCCCTTTGAGAATGTTTATTTCACCAGCATCATTCGGGACGCCGAAGGGCGCAAAATGTCCAAATCACTGGGAAATTCCCCTGACCCCCTGGATTTGATTGAAAAATATGGTGCCGATGCGCTGCGTTTTGGCGTCATGCTCATCGCCCCCAAGGGTCAGGATATCCTTTTTACCGAGGAACGTCTGGATGTGGCCCGCAACTTTATGAACAAGGTCTGGAACGCCAGTCGATTTGTCCTGATGAACAAGGATTTTGACCTCACCTCAGATCATCTCAATCCTGAGAAATGGCAGAACCTGGAACTGGCCGATCGTTGGATTCTCCACCGTCTCAATGCCACCATTGCCAGGGTTACCCAGGAGTTGGAAAACTTCTCCTTTGATGAAACCGCCCGGTCACTTTGGGATTTTATCTGGAATGACTTCTGTGACTGGTACATCGAGATGATCAAGATGCGACTCTATGATGGGACCGAGGCTCAAAAACAGACCGCCATGTCCGTGGCCATCTATGTGCTCAGGGATATCATGAAGATGCTCCACCCCTACGCACCATTTATCAGTGAAGAAATCTGGCAGCAGGTCAAGCTGAGCGATGAACCGGATCTTATTGTAGCGCCATGGCCAACGGTCATTGAGTCTTTTCACGCCCCGGCGGAAGCCCAGGAAACAGATTTCTTAAAGAAGGTGATTACCGCCGTGAGGACGATTCGCTCCGAAATGAATGTCCCACCATCACAGGGTATCAAGCTGGTGGGTCGCGTGCATAGCCAGACCCAGTTGGACATATTATCCAAGACCCGGGACACCATCGCCAAACTGACTCGCTGTGATGATATCGAGCTGGGTCTTGATATTAAAAAACCCGGTTTTTCTGCCTCGGCCATGGTAGAAAAAATGGAGTTGTTTGTGCCCCTGGAAGGCCTCATTGATCTGGAAAAGGAAATCGAACGTCTCGAGCAGGAAATTGTGGCCACGGAAGGCTTTTTGAAATCGGTTCAGGGCAAGCTGGCCAATAAGAGCTTTGTAGACCGGGCTCCGGAAGCCGTGGTTGCCAAGGAGCGTGATAAACTGGACCATTATACCCAGTCACTGGCCAAACTGAGAGCGCATATTGAAACCATGAAGGCCTTATAGATATCCGGCAGCTGCCTGCTAAGTCGTTGCTCGAAGAGCGTAGACTAGAGCTTGATTGTCCGGCCACAGCTGAAAGCGAAGGCTGATCGAAACCAAAGGTATGGTCAAGCACTATACCGGGACATTTCGACGGGCTCAATGTCCGGATTTGTTGCTTCAACCCCTCAAAAACAAGATTGCATATGAACATCGTTAAAAAGACTTTATTGCTGTCGATACTACTACTTCTCTTTGCCTGTAAACCCGAGGAGAAACCCCGTCTCGTGGTTGTTATTGTCCTTGACCACTTTGCTTACAATACCTACGAACATTACCACCCCGTTTTCACCGGGGGGCTTAAATGGTTGATTGACCATGGTAATCGCTTTGACAACGCGCATCACGAACATGGCTATTGCTCTACCGGTCCCGGCCACTTTGTTCTGGGATCTGGTCTTCAGCCTGGTCCAGCGGGGATTCTGGGAAATAACTGGTACGATCGCTCCACCGGAAAAGATGTCTATTGTGTTGAAGATCCAGATGCCAGGGAACTGGATATTCCCGCTTATCCTGTATCCTACAACAAGGTCAATGGCAGCAGCTACGGAGATTGGCTCAAAGCCGCCTCCCCTCAGTCAAAAGTGTATGGTGTGGCCTGCAAGGACAGGGCCTCCATTATGATGTCAGGCAAAAATCCTGATCTGGCCATTTGGTACAACTGGAAAGGATCATTCACCACCACCGACTATTACACGGATGTGATTCCACCCTGGCTCAAGGCTTTCAATGATACACTCAATGTTTTGAGCTTCCGGGATTCCATTTGGACCAATGATCTTGACCCCGCACTTCTCGCTGAGTATACCCATGGTGATTCCTTCTACGGGGAAACGGATCGTTTTGAAACAAGCACCTACAGCCCCGTTTTTCCCATCGGTTTTGAAATCGGGTGGGATGACGCCAAAATCATGAATGAAATATCCGGCCGTCCCTGGATGGATCGCATGACCCTGGACCTGGCCACGAGTATTGTGCATGAAAACAGACTGGGTCAGGATAAAAGTCCCGATGTTTTGAATATTGGTTTGTCCACCATGGATTTGCTGGCTCATTACTATGGACCTTTTTCACAGGAAGTCATGGATCATCTGCTGAAGGTTGATGGCTATCTGGAGACCTTTATTAAATATCTTGATCAAGAAGTGGGACTGGAACATGTGGTCTTTGTTCTGACCTCTGATCATGGTGGCTTGCCCCTTCCTGAGCATTGGACCCAGATCATGAAAACGCCTGGTGGTCGCATCAACGAGGAGGTCTATCTGGCAACCCGTGCCAAAGCCTATGCTGAGCTTGACTCCCTTTATGGCAGTCATGATTATATCCTGCGCAAAGGATCCAGCTATTATTACGATTTTTCAAAGATGGACTCACTGGCCGTCCAGCCAACGGTAGTGGATTCTATCTTCCAAACCTATATGGAATCAGTTGAAGGGATTTATCGCCTTTACACTAAGGCGGAGCTCTTTGCCGCAACACCTGAGGATCACCTGGCCTATCGACTCAGAAACTTCATGCATCCAGAACTCAGTCCCGATTTATATACCCTGGTTGAAGAGGGTTGGTTGTTTCGCACTCCCCATGGGACCTCACACAGTACCCCCTATGACTATGACAGCCACGTTCCCCTGCTGATCAGCTCAGTGCAATTGCAGTCAGTAAGCCTCATGGATTCTGTCGCCACCATAGATCTGGCTCCCACCCTGGGTGATATCCTGGGTGTGGAACCCCTGAATAGTGTGGACGGAAAGAGCCTGAAATCACTCCTGGTTTTCAAGTAAGAAAACCAGATTTTAAGATATTTTTTATACCCTCTGATGTTCTCTAGCGACCTGATATTTTGCCCTAAATCATTGTTATAATCGGGCATGAGCTTATATTTGCTCATACCCTGACCCCCAAAATCATGAGGCGTTTAATGCGAACACAAAAATATCGATTCCCAGTATTGGTGCTTCAATCGATTGGTTTGCTCCTCGTACTCCAGCAATGCGCCTGGATCTGTGGCAAAACGGAAGTTTCAGAGCTTATAAAACCTCGACCTGTCGGCGGCTATGAAGCCCTCAGCACTCGGATTTACTATCCCCGAAACATTCGTGATGCAGGTATTGAAGGCACGGTGACAGTAAAAGCCCTTATCTCAGTGGATGGTCAGGTCACGCAGGTCCAGATTGTAAAACCCCTTAACCCAGACCTGGATCAGATTGTCACCAATGCCATCAAGCGAACCCCTTTTGAACCAGCAACCAGGGATGGCAAACCAGAAGAAGTCTGGATATCCATACCCTTTGTCTTTGCCTTTAATGACTGGTCTTCAAAAAACACACCCTTCACCGATTTTAGAATGACCATCTATCCTGATCCTGCCTATAAGAGTTTTGAAGTGGAAATTGAGGGACACCTGAAGACGAGCTTGGAATGGCCCCTTTATTTTGAGTGTTTATTGCCCTTCAATGCCAGCAATCCATGGGTTCAAGGCAGTACTGGAAGGTCCCATGAAACCGAGGTGGTGAAGGATGATAAGGGGGAGTGGTTGATCTTTCAGGTTTCCAGTCAGGATCTGGCCATTGGATTCAGTTATATGACGATGGTTGATATGCTTGACCATAAATTTCTATATGAATTTACCATGAATCAGGCGTTGCCAGATTGGGTTTTAAGCGTTGTCTATGGGAATCAATCTGTTCATTTTGCTCAAACACCTGATCGCATTGTGACTAGAGATAATGGCGACACCCAATATGAATATGATATTAGCGCTCAGGATAGCTATGAGTCCAGGTATTTGGAGATTGGGCTGGAAAAATAATATTTCCCTCACAATGAAAACGATAGACGCTTGTGAAATGACAGCTCTGATTAATTTTAAATTGAGGCTTGATCAGAATTAACTGGTCTCATATTAGCATGGAAAAGGGCAGGCATTTGTCTGCCTTTTTTTATTTGAGAAGGATAGTATTCAGGTTTTTTGACACGAATTCCACGAATTGAACGAATAGGCACAAAAGCATAATAGCTTTTTCGTTACATATCAATTCGTGGTGCTTCGTGAAGATTGGTGTTATTCGTGTCCAGGAAAACGCATTTGACGAACCGGGCTTTCTTTTTCAAACATCACTATTTGCATGGCATTTGAGATGTTCAATATTATTTTTGATTGCCATTCATGGTACAAGGGACTTCATGAATTTAAAAAAGCAGAATAATTGATTTGAGGGGACACGAATAGTTTGCCGTTTCGCTTAACCAATGAAGGGGAATACGCCGTTCGTCTCATGGTGTATCTGGCAGGACGTGATCGTGATCAGTTGGTCTCTGCCAGGGAAATAGCAAAAAATCAAAATATTCCTCAACGGTTTCTCAGAACGATTGTATCTCAGTTTGTAAAAATAGGATTTATCGATTCCTTCCAGGGGAATGGTGGTGGCATTCGCCTGGCTGATGGTGCCGAAAATCGAACCCTTCTGGAAGTCATTGAAGTGATTGAAGGCCCGATCTATTTGAATGTTTGCATGCAAGGTGAAGCGGCTTGTCAGTTTTCCAGACAGTGTGCGGTTCATCTGGTCTGGCATGAAGCCCAGGAAGCTATTCAGCAAATTCTGGGTCGTAAAAAAATTAAGGAATTGGCCCAGGTCAATTTTGATTTGGCTGCCAGTGGTTTGGGTATCGGTTCGGACTCCATGTGCGGAATACCAGTCAATACTGAAAAGCCTGAGGTTACTCACGGTGATTAATTTCGGCGAGTATGAAGGGGGTCAAGCCCCAACAGATCAGAAAAATTCTCTGAGCTGTTTTCATTGTGGTGAACCCTGCCCGGATAACACCATCGCCATCGGTGATAAAAGTTTTTGCTGTCAAGGGTGTAAAACCGTATTTGAAATTCTCAATGCCAATGAGATGTGTGATTACTATACCATCGAGAATACACCTGGCATTACCCCCAAACAGGATTTGATAACGGGACGATTTGAGTATCTCGACGATGAATCGGTAAAAGCTCAGATCATCGATTTTTCAGATGGAAAAACGGAGAAGGTGACCTTCCATACGCCTACCATGCACTGTGCTTCATGTATCTGGCTGTTGGAAAAACTCAGGGACATGGATCCCCGTATCTATAGCTCAATCGTCAACTTTCCCCGCAAGCAGGTGACCATTACTTACAATCGGGATGAAATGAAACTCAGTGAAAGCGCTGCGCTCCTTGCTTCTCTTGGTTATGAACCCCTGGTGAGCCTGGATACTGTGGGAGCGCGGGAGCAATCCTCGGCTGAAAAAAAATTATACCTGAAGATTGGTCTGGCTGGTTTTGCCT
>JAIPGJ010000105.1 GCA_021736185.1 Fidelibacterota bacterium
TTCAGGCTGTCGTCAACCACAATATCAGAAGCCCAGCTATCCCCGGCCCCAGTGCCGGAGACCCCCCAGCGGATACCCCAAATCTCTTCTCCTGCAGAATCCAATTTCAGTGTATAATAATCGATGTAATCGTCGTAATGCTGACTCACTCCTGTGACGTAGGTCTTGCCAGCAGCATCCACTGCGATGCTGTTAGCCCAGTCTGTACCCGTGATCCCATCAAATTGGGTGATCCAAACTGTTGTGCCATCTGCTGAATATTTGATAATGCCAAAGTCATCATTATTCTCATCATCAGCGGTGACACCTGCCACATACACATTAGCGCTATCATCCAGGGCAATATCAGTGATCCAGTCATCAGACCAGGCACTACCATTAAAAAGCCTATCCCAGAGTAAATTTCCCTCACTGTCAAATTTTAAAGTCATAAAATCTGCATCAACCGTGGCGCTGTAACTATAGCCGCCAATAAATACATTCCCTGCGGAATCCAGTGCCATGGCATTTGGAAAATCGTTGTTGAGACCGGCACCAGCATAGTCGGCAACCCACTGTTCCACACCAGACGGGTCATATTTTATGAGGAGAATATCTGAGTCAATAAAGGGTCCCCAGCGGTAGCCACTGACGAAGACATTGCCAGCGGCATCAACCAGGATATCCTCGCCGTAGGTATCGGTTATCCCAGGCTCCGCATAGGTCTGACTCCAGAGTAAGGTCCCCGATGCATCATATTTCATGGTAAGCCAGACGAAGTCGCTATAGCCGGTGACATAAACATTCCCTGTGGGATCCACGGTGAGGCCAGTCAGCTTATCTGTGCTGGGCATGGTTTGGGAGCCAAATTCCTGGGCCCAGCCAAAATCGACACTATCCGTCAGCACATCTGCAAATTCCCAGCTTGGAGTCACTGAATAATCCATTCCCAGACCAGGCCTGTCTTTCGCATGTCGGTAATCATTGAGCAGGGCCTGAGGACCCATTTCAATCATTTTTCCCAATTTTGGATTGGCGTGCTCCTGAAAAAGATCAGTCTCAGGGCTAGCGATTCGAGTTCGACCCGCTCCGCTGGAAAGCAGCAATATGAATAAGATGAAAGAAGATGAAGTGATCAATTTCAAACGCATGTGAATTCTCCAAATCGGGACAGTTTTGTTTTAGTCTAAAGTATGGCTTATAAGCTGGCTAATTCAAAAATAATTCAGCCCCTGGATTCATCACAATTTGGCGTAGAATCAGTTTCCAGCGGATCTCAACCCATATTCACGCAGGATACAAATAGGTTTCCACTGTGTTGCTGTATCAAGAATACACTAGATATCTATCGTCACTGCATCAGTAAAAAGCTTGAACTACAAGCGGATGAAACACCCAACCAGTTTTCTGCCCAATTCTAACTGTTTTATGAAAGCTGCTGAAGGTTTTATAGGAAATAATTGCGTAGCGATTAGAACCAGCCCATGGAGGTCTCAATCAATTAATACCAATAAGCGTCCCATCATATTTGAGGATAAGGTCTTCAGTAAGTATAGTAGTGTTTTTATCTACCCTGAGTTCCCATCTGATACCATCCCTGCAGATATATAGGTAAGAGGAATCAGAAAAGTTGATCCCATTCAGCTCACCGGTGTTGATGTCATTCCAGTCGGCCCCGATGACGTAATCCTCGTCCGAAACAATGGGATAGTAGCCATTTTCAGCATAGTAAAATCCCAGCTCCGATTTGATGCTGCCCAGGGCAGCGATGGCTTCTGTTCGTTTGGCGGAATAGGTATGGTTGAAATACATGGGAAGCCCGATAGCAGCTAAAATCCCGATAATTACAATGACAATCATTAACTCAACTAATGAGAATCCTGCAATCCTGATCTTGTTTCTGCCTTTCAACACACACTTCCTTTAATCTATTAATCGTTGATAAAATACAAATAATGTGCCTAAATAGTAACATGTTTTATCTACAATACTATTAAATACTTATGAATGGTTTTAAATTGTTTGTTTAAAAGTAATTGTCAGCTTTTCACGACATGAATGGGAATGTTTTTCTTCCCCAGAATAATCCGGGAACCCTAAGAGAGCTGCCCGATAAATCCCCGGGAGAAATGTCTCAGAAACCATATCATTTCGATATATCAATATATCATATCATGGTTGGAAACATTGTTCCTGTAGATTTGGCATGCCGCCCTTTCTTCTTCATTATCAATACTTTAACCAATGTATCTTAAAACTGGCATGTCGTTTGAGAAGATACCTGGCATGAACGAATTAAACCAAGCCAACAAGGAGGCAATCATGATCAAAACCAGACTAACCTTAACCGCTCTTTTACTCATCGTCACCACAGCCAGTTTAATGGCTAACCCCGTTTCAACCAATTATACTGCTGAACCAGAACCTGTCCATGGACTGCAGGACCTGGTAAACAGAACCATTTTCCCAGCCTTTGAGCAGGATTTGGGTCGTGATGGATACGTCGTTTTAAATTTCCATGTTGACGTCGTGGGAAATATCTCAAATATCGAAGTGGCCAAAAGCGCTGGCCCCTTGTTCGATCAGTCCGCCATCGAAGCAGTGATGAGTACTGACTGGAATCCTGCCATGCAGAATGGTACAGCCACTCCTGTCAACTATCAACTGCCCTTTGAGTTTCACGCGAAATAGGTGGCTGCATCACCGTTATTTGACAGATTGCCCCTTTGATATAAAAAAGCTCATCACATGGCGTGGTGGGCTTTTTATTTGCCTGTAAACAAGCCCTCTAAAGCTGATAAGCACCATATTTGCGAGTGGCTTCAAACATAGCAATACAATTTTCAGGAGCGACGCCTGGATGCAAAGAATTTGATGAACAAAGGATATATCCACCACCCTTCCCGGCGTCCTGTATCGCTTGCATCACAGCCTGCTCAACTTCCTGAGACGTACCAAAAGGCAGCAGATCAACACAGTCAATATTGCCCAACAAACAGAGCTTATCACCACAGTATTCTTTTACTTTTTTTAAATCCATTCCTGCCTGGGGTTCCAGGGGGTTGAGTCCGTCATAACCGGTCTGAAGCAAGGTATCCATCAGTGGCCAGAGGTTTCCATCAGAGTGACGTACCACCTTCAATCCTTTTTCATGGGCTTTGTCCACGAGCTGTCGATTATAGAAATTGACAAAGATCTTAAACTGCTCCGGGGAAATGAGGGGTCCCTGGGTCATGGCGATATCATCTTCGATAACCAGGACATCCAGTCCAGCTTCAACCAGCAGATCAAGCTGCGCCAGATTATATTCAAGTGTCATTTGTGCTACTGCATGCACAAAATCGGGATTTGTTATCATACTCATGAGTAAGTTGGTCATTCCAATCAACCGCCAGGAACGGACAAAGCTACCCCGCATCAGCCAGAAAGTAGCTTTTTGTCCCTTGAATTGATTCACTGCGAGTTGAAGAAGTCCCAAGTCGGCGAGTTTAGGGATCGGTGGGGTATAACTTTTAAACACCTCAGGACTATTTACCGGGTGACCAACCGGAACGGGAATTCCATATTCCGACAACTCATAAATCACTCCAAACCCATCCATGACATGTGAATCATCTACAAAGGTTTCATGACCGATTTCGAAAGTGGTGATTCCATCAATATCAAAATATTCATGAATCATGAAAAGGGTTTCCATGAGCAGCAATTTATCCTGCTCATTCATGAGCCTGAAATCCTGGACTTTAGGCAAGCCCTCGCGTAGCTGTTTGCCAATCCCAATAATTGGGGCCTCATTGATGCCATGTATATATAAAGGAACGCAATCCGGTATTTTCAACTCCAGGGCTGTCAGTATTCTTTGTTTTCCGTTCACGATGTGCTCCCCTTTCAGACAGACTTAAGAATAAAATCTCAATCTTTCCTCATGTACACTATTGAGAAAGAGATTCAGGAAATGCGACGATTTTCCAGATACAGAACTGGTGTCATGATATTTATTTAGAGACTTTTAAGCAACTATGGTAACATGCGAATCAGCTCGTTAATTGTTGCTGCCCAGGGCTTGGTCTTCTTCAGCCACCGGCAGCATACGCGGGGCTTGCATCAGAAATATGGCAATCCAGACACAAATGCTAAAGTAGGCGGAATGCCAGAGCAAAAATCCAAAGCCCCAATCACTGTAGGCTTTGGATTCATGAACAATGGTAAAGGCATCTACAACGGCCTGCCAACCCGTTTTCAGAGCCGGGAGTCCAGTCCTGAGCTGATCAATGGCACTGGGCCAATTTTCCAATGGCAAATGATAGAATAGTCCATAGCTGCAGTAAATCACACCCCAGGCCAGATTCAGTTTGACGAATTTTCTGAGGAGTCGCAGACGTATTCTGGTTCCTGGATTTGTGACTGCCATGACGCGCCGGTACTGCATGATAGCCAGGGGAAGAACCGACAGGAATCCCAATGTCCATAAGGTTTCTTCAATGGCGAACAGGGCTTGGCTTTTAAAAATCAAGCCTCCTGTGGCAAAGAACTGGGCGAGAAAGATACTCAAAAGCAGCAGGTATGGGCTTTTGGTGCTCAGGAATAGCCAAAATCTGCTGACGTCACCCCTGTCCTCCTCTGGAAAATCCTCATTCAACTTTAACATGGCAAATGCGATAAGACCTGCAAATGAAAGCTCAGCCGTCATGGCCAGGAGTCGTATCAGTAACGAGCTATTGGCGATGCTATCAAACCAGGCCATTTGTGTAAAATAGCGGGAAACAAATACGGAACGATAGGCAGCTACCACAGTAAAAATGACACCCATGATTCTCATCCATCTCCCATAGCTCACATGGCTACCATCCTCGGTTTCCAGGGATCGCTGGAAGACAAAGGCACACAGGCTCAAATTAAGCATGTTGACAATCACCATGGCTTGCCACCACGGCCAGGCCCACTCAGTATTTGCAGTACTCATATCTTCACCATATTATTCAGCTGTCCAAGATTTGATCAATTATCTGCCATATTTAATAGATTTGGATGGGAATATACATGGTCAGGAGGAAAATGTTTATGATATTCTTTTTGAAGCAGGCGAATCAACTCAAAAAAGTATCAAAGATTGATACGTTTCCCCTGGCCGTAATACTTCATACCCTCTGAGACACTTTATGTAAATTCTGAATAGACGTACAGGAGGATATGTTGCATCCAGAGAAGCAGTAGAAGAATCAAGGCTCCGCTTTAATCACACCGTACTTGAAGATGCAACAGTCAACAACCATGCAACGAGGAGTCACCAATATCATGATGTTGATTCGGTTCAAATCGATTCAAAGGAGTGTTTACCAGGAAATGGATCCACCTATTTTGACGGCATAGTCATCCCGGAAAGCGTTGGTAAGCACAACTGAAACCCGCAGTTTGTCTCCAGAACGGATATTCAAGCCAGCATTGAAATCAAATCGATCATCAAAATCCTTGATTTCAGGATATACGTATCCATCTACATAATCGGTATCCAGATCGTCACGAGTGGTCACACCATCCTCGATCTCGGTATAGTGATATTCTTCCACAATCACATCATAGCCTTCGGTGATGCGTGACCGTTGAAAGACTTTCGTTAAACCAAGCTGGAGACCGATGGCTGGGAGAATCTGATACTCCAGACCCAGAGGTGCTGCCAGTGTCGTGCGCCACTGATGCTGCTCCCAGACAAAGGTTTTCAGATCATTTTGCAGAGCTTCCAGCTCCTCATAGTCATAATTATAGCCATTGGTTGAGGTCAGGGCATGTTTTGTACCAGCAAAGGGCTCTCGGGCTTCCTGAAGACGATCATAATGCTCAAGATATAGACCTCCATAAAAATTCAATTCAGGTTGGAGTTGCCATTCTACTCCACCACTGATTTGGTAAAGTTCAGAGCTATATGACCCACTCCCCTCCCGTTCCAGGTCAACCATGGAACGAGATGAATAGCGTCGCCACACATTGTCCCATTCTGCATAATATTGATTGAAGTAATTGCTCCGACGCAGCATGTTTTCCGACTCAGTGAGGTCGGCGGACCTCCATTCAGCTGAGCCACCAAAGCGAAACATCAAATTCTCGTTTTCGGGGAGCTCTGCCAGCAGGCGCACATAGTAACCATTGCCATCATATTGCCATTTCTTATCATCCACATAATAGGAAGTTGACCGGTAGATATTGCTGTCTGTGGTGCTGATATTGTCATCGGGATTCAGGGTGATGGAATAGTATCGGCTGGTATCGGAATTGTTGAAGCTACGCTCCAGGCGGCCACTGATGATGCCCCCATTAAGGGCAAATCTTTGATGTTGAGTAGTGGTATAGGCCAAGCCCAGATTGATGTCACTCATATCCTGGGATTGGAGTCGTTTCACGTCACTATCGCTGTAGCTCTCGTAGTCATCGGCCCACTCAGATTGATCGTAGAATTGATAGTTCCCATAGTTGCCATCCACATCGGCCTGGACCAACCCCAGTCTGGCACCCAGGGTGAGACGGGAGGAAATTGCTTTGGAAAGAAAGAAATTTACCTGATGCTCGGTACTGATACTTTCATCTTCCCCGCTCTCACGGAGTCGATAATCATCATAGGCTGCACTATTCTCGTAGGCAGCGCCCATGGCATCGTAGCTTCTGAAGTAATCAAAGCTGTAGGGTTGATAGAACTGGGTCTCGTCGTAAGACAATGAATATGACCCCCCCAGGGTTAAGGCTCCTGGAGATTCACCCAGACGACTGAGGTAAAATATGCGGAATGACGGTTCAGGGATTTGTTCATGAGACAACTCCCGATAGGGACTCCAGAAAGCATAATCACTTGTGTAAGCGGAATTTATATCATAGTAGACAGGTGAAACCGAGGAGCTACCTGCTTGATCGTTCCATACCTTCTCAGCGCCTAAATCCAAATAAAAGATATGCTGCTGACCTTGACCCAGTGGATACGTGGGATCAATAAATCGGAAATCAGGTTGTACTTTGTAGATGTAGTTGAAGTATTCACCCATACCCTGCAGGGCGGCAGAATGCAATTGAAGGGGACGTAGGAAATCATTGCGAACAGGAAATTCAGTGGCCAGAACGCTGTAATCAGGATACCAGGCCTGGAGTTGCGGTACCAGCAGGGTGAGAAATAGCATGGCGTTTATCAGGGTGGTCATCTTCTTAGTCATTTTTTGCTCCTAAATGCTTGAGTGCTTGATAGGTCAAATCATATGCCAGAGAAAACTTAAGTGCAAGGTACCAGGTATTGGAATGGATAGATAACAGGGCTCAGCGGATATTTCGGGATCGGGTTCAGGTTTGAATGATGATGATGTATCAAGCTCAGAATTTTTTTGTTTCAGAAAACTGAAAGTAGTTGCAGTTTTCTGAAACAATCTGAACCCTCCACTTATAAAAGAAGACGAGCAATTACCTGACTTCACGAGTATTAAAGTTTGGGCAGACTTATCTCAGCTATACGACCCTGATCATCCCTTGAGTTGTCTTAGGCACAGATCCCATGTGGCCTATTCACTATTTTTCACCCGCGATAACTTCGGCGATGTTAAAAGCATGATCCTTGATATGCCGGTAGGCACTCAAAATATCTGTAAATATGAGACTGGTCACCGGCGAGTAGTGTTCTGTACCCAATTTATTCAGGTGTATTGATCGAAACTGTTTTATTTTGCGGTTGATAATTTTGCCATCAATCATCACTTTGTCCAAAATATATGCATCCTCATCGTGGACCGATTTTCCAATGTTGATTACATAATCGGTAACTATTGTATGCAAATCCAGGATGAATTTTTTATCCTCTTCGGAAAATTGCTCACCGTTATGATCCATTCTCTGACGCAATTTTAAAATCACCACCAGATAATCACTGATGGACTCAAACTCATCGACCATCCGGGTTTGCTGGCGAACCATGATCAGGGAATCTTTGGTCAGATGATGGGTCATCAATTCGTTGATGTATTCCACAATTTCCTTTTGCATGGCATCGATCTCTTTTTCCTTATGCACCAGCAATTTTCCCAATTCATCTCGATAGGTTTGCAGTGCCTCGCCCAGCCACCCATGCATGGCCTCCACGCCCTCGACAACTCTTAGCACACCAGCCAAGGATTGTTCTACTCCAAGTGCAGGAGCATCGAGGATTGGAATATTCAGATATGAGAGTAAAAGACGTCCTTTTTTTTCTTTGTCCTTAACCAATATTGTTAGCAATTTTGCTAAAGGATCAATCATCCAGATGAAGATACTTACAATAAATATATTAAAACCTGTGTGTGCGAAGGCGATACGGTTTCCCATTGAGACGGATTCTGGAATAATAATTTTCAACAGATCCAGGTAGTAATAAAAGATGGGAATCATGATCATTGCACCCAGAACGTTAATGGAAATGTGAGCATAAGCAGCTCTCTTGGCAACGGTTGTCGCGCCAAGTGAGGCGAGAAACGCCGTAATGGTAGTCCCGATATTTTCACCCAGAACTAGAGCTACGGCAGTGCTATAATCAATGAATCCAGTTTGAGCAAGTGTGATGGTGATGGCTACCGTTGCAGAAGAAGATTGGATAATTGCTGTTACAAAGGCTCCTATAAAGATTACCTTGATTAAGCCTAGATAGCTTGTGGGCGAAAACCTGGCAAGCAGAGAGATAAACTCCTGATCACTTCGTAAAGCATAAAAGCCTGATTTCATAATTTCCAGACCGAAAAATACCATTCCTAAACCCAACGCCATCATAGCAATATTTCGAAGATAGCTTTTTCGAGCAAACAGGTAGACAAAAGTTGATAAACCAAGTAGGGGAAGACCAAAGTCAGCAATATTCAGACTTATTATCCAGGCAGTAACCGTTGTGCCAATATTCCCCCCCATAATCACGCCGATACTCTGGCGCAGAGTGATGATCCCGGCATTTGCCATACCTACAACCATGACGGTTGTGACCGAACTGGATTGAATTAAGGCTGTAATCGAGGCGCCGATGCCTGTGGCCATAAATCGATTATCTGTTACTCTGTTGATCAACGTCCGAAGTTTATCCCCGGCGACGGCTTGCATGCCTTCAGACATGTATTTCATGCCCAGTAAAAATATTCCCAGTCCGCCGACTGCCTTGATGATCATCTGAAAAATTAGACTAAATTCCACACCTGCTCCCATTCCTTCGGTTCAGAATATCCGGTAAATGTTTATAAAATTACAGCATGCATGAGGCTGTTGATTTTCCTGTACCGCCAGATTCAATGATATAGCTCGGAATCACACTATTATGAAGACATAGCGTTTAGGGGTAAAAGTTTTCATAATTTTTTGCTCCCCGCTTGGTGATCCATCGGCTAGAAATCTAGTCTGAATCCGTCAAGAATCAACGCTACTAATCTACAATTGATTGATCTTTTGCTTCTGGGTGAAAAGAAATGCCTCATACCATGAATAAATCAGGTTTCGAAACGGATCAAAGTCCCACTGGTGCGGAGGGATTGCCCCCACGCGGCCTGTGTTGTTCGGCTTGCTACAACCTTGGGAACAGGATTCCCTAAGTGTAGAAATAGGCGATCGATTTGAATTCAAATGCGAGCTATTCAGAAATCGTTAGCTAGCTATATCTAAGGATGGTAAAACAATTGGCATTCCTGAATGGGTATAGAAAAGGGGCCAGCCGAGACCAGCCCCTTTGGCATCCGAAGTAGGGGGCTACTTTCTATTAGGAAGTACTTCCGGTTAGTTGTATCCAAGTTATTGTTAGTCAGTTTCATTTGTTTTCTTCTGAGTTCTTTTCCGTACATTTTAAGTCAGGATGATAGTCATAAACAAGCTCTCTATACTGAAGAATG
>JAIPGJ010000106.1 GCA_021736185.1 Fidelibacterota bacterium
AATATTACGATATTTTACAAATATGAGAGGGGCATATTCTCGTATTATTGGATATAGAGCTGAATATTAGGGTGTAAAACAGAATAATTGTTCTCAATAAATAAATCATGTGAAATGAGGCGCTTTTTGAATGCTGAAACCAGGCTAAAAAGGACCAGATATGTCCTCAAAAAGGAACGAGAAGTATGGGAATTTCGTATCTTTTGATACGGTGAAAAGCTGTGGGGCTTAAAAATAACGCTGCTATGAAGATTTTCAAGTATATGGATTATGCGCTGGCTACTATAAGGAGTTGGGAGTTGGGAGGTATAAGGTATATGGTATATGGTTGCAGGGGTGAGTGACCTCAAATATCCTCATTGACTGTCAGGCGGGGCTAAGTATAGAGGATGCAGAAAGAATCTATTGAGGTTTCTATTTCTATTTCAAAATACTCCCCCACCCCCTAAAAAAAAAGAGACCGCCCTTTGGGGACAGCCTCATTTTTAATTCAAGTATAAAGCTCCGATTACCAGAGCAGATAGAGTAAAATACCCCCGAAAATGATGTAGGCCAGTCCAAAGGGAACCCGCCGGGTATAGACGATGCTCTCTACGTTGTAGACGCGATTAAAGAGTTCCCCCGCCTTAATCAGGGTTTTGGGGGAAACCACCAGAAGTAAGCCCGTGATAAAAGCTATCGCGGCAATAAATATTATGTAAAATTCATATCCCTGCATGTTTAATCCTCAGATCCTAAAGGGTTACGTAAACCATGAATACACCGGCTGCCATGAGAAACAGGCCAAAGGCATATCGATTACGATAAATCAGACCATCAATGTTATAGAGACGATTGCTTTGTTCACCCAATTGCACCAGAACCTTGGGCGCGATCAGGAGGAGTATTCCGATCAGGATCGAAATAATGGACAGAAAAATACCGAATTCTCTCATAGTTCCCCTTTACTTAATTTGTGCCACGATATTAATGGCAAGTTCTACTTATTACAAGATGGGCTTTTAAAATTCCAGGAGCGAATTGTCCTTTACTCCAAAATCAAAAGTCTTGAAATATTCCTCATGAAAAAAGTGATCCATGTCCAGTTGCCCCCTATCCATTCTATTGGGACCAGAGGATCCAATAATATTGGCTGCGAAAATAGCCCCCTCCAAATAGGAGGTGGGTTTAGTAAATCTGAATATATCCGGCGCATAGGCGATGCCATGCATTTCACCTTCGATATTGATATCATCGGTGGCATAGGCCTGACCCCAGAGGACCACATCGGGGCGGACAATCAAATCTATGGACGAATACACTTCATTGTGGAGATTGGGACGATCTTTGGGGGGCAGGGCACTTTGATCCGACCCGTACACGGTGGCATCCTCCAATTCTAAAACGTCTCCTGAAATCATAATGACATTGTCGGAAACCGTGGTTTCAATACCCCGTGAATTCCCCACGATCAGGTTACCCGTAGTCACGATGATTCCAGGTCTTTCAACTGATCCTCCCGTAATGGTCATCCCCAGGAGTGACAGGACATTATTGCAATAAATGGTGCTGTCGGTGTAGGTGTTTAAATCGAGAATATCTTCTTTAAAGGTCGTTCGACCATCAAATTTATTATCAATATCTGTCGTAATTGCAGCTGCTATTGCCAGTAGACTATCATAAGGAACCGTATCAAAATCTGGCGCAAACAACCATTTTAGATGGTGTTCCCCCACACCAAAATTGGCATCCTCCTGCCCACCGGTCACCACTGCTCCTGGAGGGACATACAGTAGCGTTTGGGCCCCGGGTGGATCTCCAATGGCGGTTCCGGCCTGAACATCCACATTTTGACCGATATATATGGTATCATTGATGGTCAGACCGTTTTGTATCTGAACATCGCCGGAGCCTTCAATGATGGATACATCACCCCAGACCGTTTTCATGGACATTTTGGTCAGGATGCGCATATTTCGTTCAGAGCTGCCAAAAGCCGCTGAACTGATGACACGGTAGTAGTATTCTGGTAAGGGCGCGCCAGTATCACTGCTTTCACTGGTATCCAGGCTCACGATGGCGTTGAAAAAAGTATAGGGTCCACCAAAATCAGCTTCACCAATTTCAGATTTGTAATAGCCCCATTCCATGCCGGACATGGCCGCCCAATGGGCTTGGCTTCCAGTATACATATCCTGAAATTGGAGACTTTGTGTGGACACCTGTCGCATGTAGACTGACACCGAGATGCCCATGATCAGGGCAATAGTGACAGCAATCAGGGTGACACCAAATCCAGATTCCGGGTTGCTGGCAGGACGTGATTGGGATGGTTTGAAATAGCTCATATTTCAGCCTAGCGATTCAGCATTTTAAAGTTTTCAGGATAAACCATGGACATTAAGGGAATCCCGCTTGTGCCATGATCCATGACCAGAATCAGTTTAACCAGGGCGACCTGGGCGATATCCCCCACACCAAGAGGCAAGGATGTCAAACCAGAATTATCTGCGGCAAAATAGCTGAATTTTGTAGTGGCATTTACCAGAGGCGCCGCCAGAATCTGGGCACTTCCCACACCGATCTCCTGCCGGGTCAACTGATTGCCTGAAATCAAATATTCCCAGGTACTGCCATAAGTATCGGTAAATTTCAATTGTTGCTCATCGGCGATGAGAATATCATCGGTCGTTTTGAGCATCCCCAATTCCCGTTGAAAAAGATTGATGGCCAGCATGCCCCTGGTAACCAGCTTTTTTCGATCTGAAACATCTGTTATGGTCTTAAAATTCACAGAAATGATGGAGATCAGCACACCACTAAGCAAACCAAGGACGGATAGGGCCACCACCAACTCCATAATCGTATAGCCTGAGTGATCTCTGTGTTTGGTCAAGATCATTCTTCGATCCCTGCCATAAGACTTGTAAAAACCACAGGGTCATCCAGTACGGCATGGTTCACACTGACAATGATGCGTTTGAAGGATGTGAATCCACCAACTTCATTCACCCAGCTTGAGGCCATATTCACACAAAAGACTTGGGTTTGAACTTCATATCCAGCATAGCCATCGCCAGAAAAATCCCAGGAAGTACCGTCATAGTCATCAATATCATCATAATAGGCAGCACTGGTCTCCCCGGCATTGGTTCCCAGGGTGGAATCCCAGGGTGCGGTGATATTTTCATCGAAGCGATGCATGCGAATAAGGTTCATCACCGAATTTCCCAGAGAGATCGCCCGTAAATTTGCTTCGACCTGACTGCTCATGCGCATGTAATTATTCTGAGCGACTTGAATACCAATAATTGCAATGGCCAGAATACTCATACCCATGATCACATCAATGAGGGAAAATCCTGATTTTGAGTTATTAGGGCGTTTCATAGGCCATTCCGGTCTCAGGAATTACGGTGATGGTGCGCGAGCTATTCAACACAATGCTGCCCCCTGAGGATGGCCTGCCCCGCCAGTTAAAGGCTATTTCACTGCTTCCACCAAAATTGACTGAGCTGATAAAAATATTCTGGTAGGCTGAATCCAGATCCAGGATAAAGTATTCCCCGCTCTGGGGGTCAGCCAGCAGGGTCCTGGATCCTGCATTCGGTCCAGTATATAATCCATATTGATTCTGGGCTTGATTAACCACCATCCAGGTGGTGTCGCGGTGGCTCACTGCCAGGCTTCTCAAGTAGCTCAGATCCTCAATCATTCTTTCAGCAACCGCTTTTTCCTGGACGGCCGTGATAATCTCGCCAATCTTGGGGACGGATATGGCTGATATGATTCCAAGGATGGCGATAACCAGAGCCAGCTCCAATATGGTAAACCCTGATTTTGATTTCAGAAAACTCATGGTTCACTTGCTTAAGGACGAAAACTTGTCGAGACACCCGTGTCGGGATCATCAATACGGAAACCAGCTTGTTCCTGCGCCGTCTTTGGTAAACGATAGTAAAGAAACGGATTTTCATATGGATTATAAATTATTTTTGATCCACTATATAGCTGGGCAACGGTTCGGCCATCGTACAGAATCGTAGATCCAGCCCACTGATGGGTCATCTTGTGGTCGGCAGGTTCATCTGGCCACACATTCAGTGAATCAATAAACATACCCTCAAAATACAGATTGATGAATCCTTGTTGAAGTTGAGAAGCACCTGCCTGCGACATGACAAGTTTTGCCTGGGCCTGAGTTTGAAGATAGGTGGGTGTTACGACGGCAGCAAGGATGCCCATGATGGATACAGTGATGATGGCTTCGAGAAGCGTAAAACCCTGATTGATACCAGGTTTCCATGTAGGGGGTTTTATTATTTCGCTTATTTTTCTTATGAGGGATAACATTGAAATCACTTATAGCTAAGGCAATACCCCTTTCCAACCGAGGGATTAACATATTAATCATAATCTGACTGTAGCTAAGATTGGAACCTTAGGTATCTGCATTTTAATCAAATAATGAAGACACCCAAAAGTATAATTCGGAGGTCGAACCTCGACCTCCGAATTATAAATTCCTACATCAGAATCACTCTCAAATAGCGATGACGAACAACATTAATCTGAGATAGTTTGACTACAACGAAGCGTCGGCCATAAAGTGCCTATTGTATAGTACCAGCTGCCCCATTGTACTGGTATACGGTCGCGTCTGCATCATAGGTCAGTGTGGAATCTGCAGAGTCATAGGTCCAGCCTTCAGGGATTTCATCAAGGATAGAATCTAGAACAGTTGTACCACCCAGTGGGAAGGCTCTGGAACCGTACTTGACCAGTTGATTTGCAGCATAGAGCTGTAAGCCAGATCTCACATTACCAATCACTGCTTCCTTGTTTTTTGCATGTGCTTCACCGCTGATGGCAAAAAACTTAGGTACAGCAACTGCAGATAAAATACCCAGGATTACGATAACCATGATCAGCTCGATCAGTGTAAAACCTTTGTTGTTGTTTGTTTTCATTTCATATCCTCCTGATACGTTTTGTTATTAATATTAAATTCTTAAAGTGTGTATTTTGCTATGATCAAAGGCTGATTTTTGTCTCTGATTTTAAACATGGGATGGCTGGTCATGATCAATTCAGGCGGATCTCCTCCCCAACTGGCACCACCCACAGAATCAGGTGATACTGCAATTTCCCAACCGGCACCAAAGGGGGACTTGGGAACTCCATCCTTGAACAAATCTGTCACGACAATCGTCACTGGACCGGCTCCGCGATCATATTGAATCAACTCTGTGTTATCCAACAGATCTACAAAGGCATCCGCCCCTCCAGTCGATACCAACTGAGCCAGAGCACTTGTACCAATCCCATAATGGGAGACCGATGTATATTTGTTGACAATGGCTGAACCTATGGTGTTCATGGTTTCCAAAGCTTTGTTGGCTTTTCCATTTTGCTGAGCATCCAGATATGCTGGAACAGCAAATGCAGCCAGCGTGCCAATGATGGCTACAGTCACAACCAGCTCCATCAATGTAAAACCTGTACTATTCCTGCTCATTTCGTTTCTCCTGATATGTCTTTCATCAAACATGCCTATTCCTATCGCAAAGGACGTGCCAAGTCATAAGTAACTGTTTTTTATGATCTAACTTAACTGCAATGAGATTGACTTGTAGCATTACGAAACAAAGCCTGTAGCTGAATGCTACACCTGGACCACCAGAAAAAACTTAATCCAAATGTAAATTGCTGCTGCAAAAAGAACCATAACAACAGAATATAGCCAGCTTGGATAGGTCCGTTGGAAGAACTGATACCGAAATCCTTTTTTTGATTCTGATGCTTTCATACCATGGTTCTCCTTATTCCCCCCCCAAAAAAACCGCCGCCTAACTTCTAACTTCTAACTTCTAACTTACTTAACCGCGCCGTACATATTCCACATGGGTAAAAATATCCCTAAGGCCATAAAGAGCAGCATCCCGCCCATAAAGACCGTCATGATCGGTTCGATGGCACCACTCAAATTCTCAATCTTGGTATCTACTTCCTGGTCATATTGAGCTGCCACATTGGCCATCATGTCATCCATGGCACCCGATTTCTCACCGACAGCAATCATTTTGATGGTCATTTTGGGGAAATATTTGCTCTTCCCCAATGCGACTGCCAGACCAATGCCCTTCTCAACTTCTTCCCGGGCATTGGCAATCTCTTTCCCAATGACGGCGTTCCCCACGGTCTTTTCCACGGTTTCCAGGGACTTGATGATCTGAATACCGCCCCGACTCAAGGTTTCCAGCATGTGGGCAAAGCGGGCTATATTGGTTTTTAAGAATATTTCTTTAAAAATCGGGACCTTTAATTTGAACGAATCGATGCTGTAGCGCCCTTTTTCAGTCTTTCCGAAAGCTTTTAAACCAACAATACTGCCAAAAATAGCAATGAGCAGAACGGGCCAGAATTGGATCAAAAAGTGACTGGCGGCCAACATGACCACGGTGGGAATGGGTAATGCCATGCCCTTGGACTCAAACATGGTGGCAAATTTTGGCACAATAAAAATCATGGCCCCAATAAAGGCCATGCCCAGAGCACTGGTCACAATCATGGGGTAGCGCAGGGCTGACTTGACATTGCGGGTCACTTCCTGATCGTGCTTGATGAAACTCCCCAGCCGTTCCAGAATTTGCTCCATGACACCAGCTGATTCTCCGGCTCGAATCATGTTTACATAGAGCAGTGAAAAAGCCCCGGGATAGTCTTCCATGGCCTGGGAGAGGGGTTTGCCCCCACTGACTGCTTTGATAAGACCTTTGACAACCGAACGCATGGTATCCGTCTCAGCCTGTTCTTCCAGGGCTTCCAGGGCACCAATCAGAGGGATTCCCGAGCGAAACATGATGGCCATTTGAACGGTAAAATTTTCTATTTCGTTGGCCTTGACCTTTTTACCCTTTTTGAAAATCGATCCACCTGATAGGCCACCGGGTTTGTGGTCCTTGACCGAAAGGAGCATTTCACCGCGTTCATCAGCCTGGGTAAATACATCCATCTTGGACTCGGCGGTGACAACTCGCTCCTCCACCGTCCCGAATTCATTCATGATGCGACAAATAAAATCAGGCATCTTGAGGCTCCTGGGGACCGGCATTATCAGCAAAGTTTAAATCATATTTTTTTATCTTACGGTATATGGCTGTACGTGAAATCTGAAGCTGGCTGGCAGCCTGACTGATATTTCCGTTGAGCATTTCCAAAGTGAATTGCAGGGCTTCCTTCTCGATTTCCCATAAAGGTTGAATCGTCCTGGCTTCCTGCGTCCGGGTGATCCCGGCGGTTTCAGTCGGCTGAGTATCCTCATCCTGCATCAAGGAACTTTGTGATAAGAGCTGGCCCTCGCTCTGGAATACGCTGCGGGTCAGTATATTTTCCAGTTCCCTGACGTTTCCATGGAGATCCATCCTGGCCAGGGCATCAATGATATCCCAATTCACGCTCTGGATGCTCTGATCTTCGCCACGTAATAATTTTTCCAAAAAGAATAGAACCAGCAGCGTTAAATCAGTTCTACGTGATCGCAGGGGGGGTAATTGGAGGGGAATCACATTCAAGCGGTAATGGAGATCTTCCCTGAACAGACCCTTTTCAATCTGCAGGGGTAAATTTTTATGGGTCGCCGTTACCAGGCGAATATTGACTGACTTTTCCTTGACACTCCCCAGGGGTTGTATTTTGCCATTTTCAAGCACTCTCAGCAATTTGACCTGAAGTTCCATGGGCATATCGCCAATCTCATCAAGCAGTAAGGTCCCTTCATTGGCCAACTCAAATTTTCCGGCTTTATTTTGAGTGGCACCGGTGAAGGCACCCTTCTCATAACCAAACAGTTCACTTTCCAGGAGATTTTCAGGAATAGCGGCGCAATTGATACTGACAAAAGGCTTGTCCCGGCGCTCGCTGAGTTGATGCATGGTTCTGGCTACCAGCTCCTTGCCGGAACCGCTTTCACCTCGAATGAGGACGGTATATTCGCTGGCTGCCACCCGGGTCAGCTGACGATAGACATCCAGCATGGGCAGGGAGTTTCCCACGAAATCTCCAAAACCACTGGGCCGCAGCAGGCTTTTAGAAACTTTGCTCCTCAAGCCTTGCTCAAACTCTGTATATTTATCCAATTGTTCCATGATGGATTGGAGCGAAGCCTGCAGTGAATCCATCCTCACGATGCCAAATATTTTAGAGGTCTCTCGAACAATGCTGACATTGAAATCAGCCTGGGCACTGAAAAGAATAATGGCCTGATGGGGATGGAGTCGGCGCAGGTCTTTGATCCAGATCTGATGCTCGTCTCCATAGGTAGCGCATGAAATAAAAATGGCCGAATAAATATTGATGCTGGCATAGTTAAAGAGCGAGACCCAATCACTGGTCTGGGTGACCTGGCCGTAATGACTCAATTCCTGGACCAGACTTTTCTCCACGTGCTGATTCTGTCTCCGATGCGGATTGAGTAACAGGAATTCGCGCACTGGTTCCATTAGAGGGTCACTCGCATGATTTCTTCAATGGAAGTCAGACCCTTTAAGACATATTCCCTGGCAGCCATGTTTAATGAGTACATCCCGGCAGCCTCGGCCTCTGCTTCAATCTCTTCAGCACTGGCTTGCTTGATAATCAGGTCTTTAATTTTCTGGTTGGGAATCAATAATTCGAAGACACCCGTTCGACCCACATACCCGGAATTGCGACAATGAATGCAGCCCACTGGTTTGTGGAGGCTGGTATAGTCCGGCCATTCATCGACCCTGATAATTTTCTTGATTTCATCTGTTTTTTCCACCGGTTTCTTACAGCGGGGACAGAGCAATCGCAGGAGTCGCTGGGCTAAAATGGCCCGGACGGTAGAACTCACGAGATAAGTGTCAATACCCATATCAAGCAGTCTGCTGAAGGTGGATGAAGCATCATTGGTATGCAGGGTGGAAAATACGAGGTGCCCGGTCAGAGCGGCGCGGATAGCCAGTTCAATGGTTTCCACATCACGCATCTCACCCACCAGAATAATATCTGGATCCTGGCGCATCATGGTTCGCAAGGCGGCTGAAAAGGTGAGACCCGCCTTGTTGTTGACCTGGCTCTGATTGATATTCTCCAGGGAATATTCAATAGGGTCTTCGATGGTCATGATATTCACTGCAACCGAGTTGAGTGAATTCAAAGTTGCGTAAAGGGTGGTTGTTTTACCACTACCCGTTGGTCCTGTCACCAGCAAAATCCCATTGCTGGTTTTGATGGTTTCGCGCCAGAGCTTCAAGACCTTTTCATCAAATCCCAGTTTATGGAGCTCAATCCTACCCTTGGCCTCATCCAGAATACGCATCACCACCTTTTCACCGTTGGGGGTGGGAAAGGTTGAGCATCTCAGATCCACAGACACACTTTTTTGAGCAAAGTGAAGACGACCATCCTGGGGTCGCCGATTTTCAGCAATATCCATATCTGCCAGAATTTTTATTCTGGAAATGACCGGTGAGACAGAATCTTTGGGAATGGAATAGTATTGCTGCAGGACACCATCGACGCGATAGCGGATGCGGGCATCATTTTTCCGGGGTTCAATATGAATATCACTGGCCCCCATATTCACGGCCTCAAAAAGCAGCATATCTACGACCTGAACAATCTCAGTATCCTCGTGAATTTCACGGGACACGACCCGGACATCATCACCGGCTGCCTCCGTTGCCAACAGAGAAGTGGTGGATCGATAGTAGAGATCAATGGAGCGCTCAATATCCATTTCAATGGAGAGAACCAGCATGATTTCCATACCCGTATCCCGGGTGAGCTGATCAATGACGTCAATATTTAAAGGGT
>JAIPGJ010000107.1 GCA_021736185.1 Fidelibacterota bacterium
AATACATGGTCGTGTTGATATCCGTGAGACAGTAGTACTCAGGAGAGAGAAGTTTCCAGGACTGTTGAGAGTTAGTGCCAAAGATTGAGGCTACACCCCAAATACTGGAAAAATAGGTCGGCAGACCTGTTTCACTGCTGGTTGAGGCTGTAATCTCTTTGGCCAGTGCCGAAACCGTCAGTTTGACTTTGGAGTTGATATCTGAAGTGAATCTAACGGAACCAACCCAATCACGATAACCGTCTCTTGACATAGGCGTCAGGTACATTTCCTGGTTACCAGAATAGGAGGCGAAAAATCGCAGGTTCCCCAGCGACTTGCTGATCATGGGAACGGGTCCGCCAAAACCGAGATCAATAGAGAAATCTGGTTTTGTGATATTGCCCTCCCGACGGGTTTGCCACTCGAAAAGTCGCTTGGCACCTGTGGGGGTCAAATCATTGCTTGGATCATCATCCTGAAGCGTTTGCTGGGAAACGATGTTCCAGCCCTGAAATGAGGGATAACGGGCTTGAGTATATGCATCCCAGGCACCATTGTCGGTACCGGTCCAACATACTTCATCATCTAGATAGGGTCTGAAGAAGTAGGCATCTTTATCAAACAAGGAGGGTCCAAAATGTTTGGGTGCTGGAGGACTATAACGGTATGAAACATTGCCAGAGTAGCTGTTCTTGCCACCTTCCCGGGTGACCACATTAACCAAACCGGATTGCAGATCACTGTACTCGGCATTGAATCCCCCGGACTGTACCATAATTTCCTTCACAGAACTCATGGGTATTCCGGTAATAGGTTGGCCTGTACGATCATCTTTGAGGGTAATACCATCCATCATCAGAACGACCTCGTCCAATCCACCCGACCGAATCTCCATGCCATCGATACCTGCCTGCAGGCCAATGGCGTCATCGACACTATTGACAGGCATATTGACTATCTCTTCACTGGTCATATGACGTTGACTGCTGGCTACATCCTTCTGTACGGGGGCTCTCCTGGCCTCGATAACGACAGATTCACCCACCAGGGCCAAGGAGTTCAACTGGAAATTCTGCGACGTGGTGAGATCGATCATGACACGAACATTATTATAGGTCAATGATCCATAGCCAATATAATTGGCGGTGAGGTCATAGGAACCTGGCGGCACGTGGAGCAAGGCATAATAGCCATTGAAATCCGTGGCAGTACCAATACCCAGCTCGGTGATGAGCACATTCGCTCCGATGAGGGGTTCACCAGTTTCACTATCAGTGATGAGCCCGGTAATCTTTCCTGTAGTTGATGCAAATATTGCTGTGCTTAATAAACACGTGAGCAACAGGCTATACAGCTTCTTCATTTCCTAATCCTCGATTTATAAGGCTTTTGAACCCAAATTTTTATAATTCGACAACATTAAAGTGGACCCCGAAATACTTTTCCCAAACTGTTTTATTACCCTAAATATAAACGACAAAGAGTTAATACATAAACTTTATTAACTGTTTGACTCAATTAATACTACCTGATAATTAAAAATTTCCGGTAAGTGGACCGACCATCTGGTAGTTCAAAATGGGCGAGATAAACGCCACTGACCACCGTTTGCCGTGAATCAGTCAGCTCGCGCCATTCCTCATCCCCACTACCATCAGTATGATCAATGGTTTTTACCAGATCTCCACGCTCGGTATAGATACGAATGATGCACTGACCCGGAATATCCAAAAACATGAGTTTATTCGGCTCTCCCAGATAATCCAGCTTGGTACCGCTGCGCCGGATATTAAAGGGATTAGGGACCACTCTGATGGCATCCAAATCATTACCTGCCTGACGTTTCAGCACGGCTGACTTTGTGGTTTGCGTGTAGAACCTCCCACTATAGAGAGGTCCTCTGGGATTCATCTCAGTTTGATTCTTTGACCCATCGTTAAAAGCTACAATGTAGTAATAATACGCTTGTCCCCGAACCGGAGTCGTATCATCAAAGTAGTAATCAATGTTGGGATGATCGGTGCCCAGACCACAGGCAAATATTTCCTCATGCGTCGTATCTGGTTTTCCTATGGCTCGAAATATTTTATACCCGGCAAAGTCAGATTCTGATTCAGAGGGACTGGCTAACCAGCTCATGTGGATGCGATCACCTCCTGATTCGATGGTGAAATTTGTGGGAGGCTGAGGCGGTTGTGGAATATCGAAGCCATTATCAAAGTTCCTTAAGGCCCGGCTGAAGGTGAGCATAATGGAGTCTTTGCCCGTGTAGACCCATGAATTCTTGTAAAAATCTTTATCAGTGGTCGTTGATCCATCTGGCAGGGTGAAGGGTCCATTGTCTGATGGATTCTTATAAGCCTGCTGCCATCTTGCTCCAATTTCTTCGCACATCTCACGACTGAGACCATTGATGCCTTCTGCCTCAATAATGACAACACTTTCACCATGGGCGAGATCAAAAGGACCATAAGTCATCATGACATTGGTTCCTCCCCCATCTCCATGGATGGTCTGAGGATCAAGTCGATGGGTAATGGACTCTAGATTTTCCTCGTCCATTCTTTCGTTGCCTCCCAGCCCGCTGTAGGGGTTGCCACTTAACATACTGTATACCGCGGCCATACCTGGAATATCTTCTACCCGCTGGTAGCCGACACTTGGATAAGTATCTCCAGCGTGCCACCCCAAAAAGGTGGGTTGATTGATATTATCGCTGGAATCCGTGGCACTCACATCAACATGGAGAATCGCTGATCCCGTGTTGTGGGGAGAAACCAGCCGGCCACTGCCATTGACATCTGGAGCACCGATATTGTCCCAGGTGAGCTGATTGGACTGTCCCAGATAGGACCAGCCTGCTCGGATCCAATCTTTAATGGGATCTGCCACCGTAATGGCCTCCTGGTAATGATCTGCATAGGTCTCCCCGCGCTTGGTGACCCAATTGTGCTTCCCATACAATTGGGCTCCTTCTGTATATGAAGCAGTCTCACGCCCCATGCTATAGCGGGTCCCCCACCCCATGCGAACAGCGTGGAGCGAATCAGTGAGCTCGATTTCATCATCCCAATCCGTATTTCCCGTATTGGTGAAGGTGTAAATTTTAATAAAGTAATTATCATGGTATTCCTGACTAAATGCAAGCACGGTGCGAGTCTGTGTGAGCCCCATGGAGGTATTCACGACATTGGTAATAATCCGGTCAGGAATCTGATTCGCATCCACCGTGTCAATATCACTGGCAAAGATGGAATTCAAATCCTCCCCATCCACATAGACAATGGGATTTTCAAATTTGGCACTCTCCTTCATCTCCATGGGAAACAGGGAAATACCTTCATCCCCCGCATAGAAATAAACAGCATAGCTGGAAAAATCAACTCCCTCAGCATTTTTAAAATCCTTGCAGGCCACCCAGGCCCGCTTGATCACTGAGTTATCCTGATAGGGATACTGGGCAGGCCAGCGCAGGCCTTCATAATACACCCCGGTCCAGGCACGTTCTGAGCCATAGGCCGAGAAATGCGATTGAAGCGATCCAATTCGGAGATAACGTTTCTCCGATCCAGAGACCTGAGCAAAGCTGTTCAGAGCTAACAAGGTCAGACACAGAGCTAGTATTGTCATTTTCTTCATAGTGTACCTCAAAACTTAATTCTTACGCCAAGTGTAATCTGGCGAGGATTAAGAAAACTCATGGAGCGGATGTTGGGCATATCAATATACGCTTTGTCTTCAATTAACTTGTCGATGTCTGACTGACTCACCGGCGTTGCATCCCAGTCATTCGTACTATCATCCCACTTGCGGTAGCTGCCATCACTCTTGTCCCAGTAAATTTCATGGGACTGTGGTGTTCCTTGTACGATACCAATACTATCCACAGAAAAGATGGGTCGATATTCTGTGTCCCATGATCTGTAGACACCCAATTCATCGTCACCCTGCTCAGTACCTTCTTCCCAGGGCAGGTGGAGTGAAGCACGGTAGGATTCCCAATCTCGGGTTCCGGCGAAACCAGAGTAACTCAACCATTTTGAATTCAGGACATTGGAAACATCCATAAAGAATTCTAAATCGCCCATGCCCGTCTTGAAGGTTCGGGACAGTCTGCTATTAATGTTATAGGTATCTACCCAGGGGCGATAGCGCGTTCGGTTAGATTCAGTCCAATTCCAGGTTGATCCTGACCGATAACTTGTCAGAAAGTTCAGGTTCCAATCCTCTAAAGGTCTGAAGCCCGCCAAATTGGGACCATATTTTTCTGGCGTATGGAAAACCACGCTCATGCGGGCATAAGGAGTGGGAACTGCCCTTGATTCTACCGGATTAATCTTCTCATAATCCCGCTGTTCAATGGGATCCTGATAGTAGTGGCTGAGACCAAAATATCCTGAAGTCTGGACCATATAGGTGTAGTTCACAAAGCCGGTTAACCATTTTCCCTCCAGCTTTGACAGAGTGAACTCAACACCACGGATATCCTCGTAATTATTATTCTCAGGAATGATATAGTTCACTGAACCCCCTACATTAGTGTAGGTAATCCACCCTGGTTGTTTTGATACATCCTTATAATAGGTTGCCACATTCAGAAGGTACTTGTCATATAAACTGTGAGAATATCCTAACTCATAGGCAATGGTTCGCTCCAATTCAAGGTTCGGATTACCAATTGAAGTAACCTGACCGTTGGATTCGCGCTGCAGACGAAATCGATAGGAGGAGGCCGGTTCTGAATGAAAGTGGCCATAGTTGAAATATAATTTGGAGTTCGCGCTAATGGGGTGTGAGACACCCAGGCGAGGACTCAGTGTCCAGATGCCCTTGGCGTCACTTTTTTCCGCAGTTTGTTCTAAATCGGTTCCATACCCCTGGCTATACGTTTGATCATATGGATCCAATTCATAAATAGGCGCATTAGGATTATTCAATTCTCCCCGCAGACCAACATTTGCAATAAAGCCTTCATACTCCAGTTTGTCTTGAATATAGAGGGCCAGACTATAGGGTGGCCTATCATAAGTCTGTTCACGACGCCAGGTATCCTTGTCACTATCTGTAAATGACCGTATTTGAAGATTGGCGTAATTAAAGGCAAAACCGGTTTTTATTTGATTCCGGTCATTGACCTGTTGGGTATAATCGATTTTTATGGAGTGATTTTGAATCAGGCTGTTATCACGCCCCAGATTCATCCATTCCCCTCCGTTGTAGCCGTAAGGGGCTTCATCCCTCCAGAGGCCTGGAGCAATTTCATAAAGACTATCACTGCGTGCTTCCGTTTGAAAGGTCGAATATTTGTTCCGCATATATTGATAGACGACTTCATAGAAGCTACTCTCGTCTAACATATGATTGAATTTCAACCCCAGATTGGTTCTATAAATATCGGCAGGACTGTAATAATCAGGCATAAAAAGAATGTCATTACCACCCTTCACCAGGCTGGCTACACTGTAGGTGGAACTAACCATATCTCCAGTTGGCGTCGTCGTCCAGGCGTAGGTGCTGGCCGAACGGTCTTCGGAATAAGCCAGTGTCGAGGTCAGCTTCATGTTTTTGGAAATATCTGAATTCAATTTAAGACGCGTGGTATTGGAAGTGTAGGCGTCCCGTGATAACGGAACCACAAAAGTTGTCTGCTGGCTGCGGTGACTGAGGTAATACCTGGTATTCCCCATGGACTCCATTCCGGGTACAGCTCCTCCAAAACCAAAATCCAGCGTATAATCAGGTTTGGTAATAAAACCCTCGCGGCGATGTTTCCAGAGGAATTCTCGCTGGGCAGCAGCCGGCGTCAGATCATTGCTGGGATCGTTATCCAGCAGGGTGATCAACGAGCGGGCATTCCAACCTTCAAAATCTGTATACTGAGCCTTGGTATAACTATCCCAACCGGTCCATGTCCCGTCACCGTTGAAATCCTCAAAGGGCTCATTGGGATCCCATTCCTGATTGGAATTTAAATCCTCATATTTTTCACCGCTGGTTCCCATCCAGGCCACATCATCATCCAGATAGGGTCTTAAATAGTAGGAATCAGGATCATAGGGGGAAATTCCAAAGTTCTTGGGTGCAGGTGGAGAATAGTAATATGAAAAAGTTCCATTCATACCGCTTTGGTTTCCCTCAGCAGTAATGACATTAATGATACCGGAGCGAATGTTGCCATATTCAGCATTAAATCCACCGGATTGAATCTGAACTTCCTTCACTGAACTCAGGGAAAGTGACAGGGTTGGCATATTTGAACGACCGTCATTTAATTGAAAACCATCTACGATAAAGGCGGTTTGGGTACTGCCGCCACCACGAATGGAAACGCCCTCTGCTCCGGCTTGCAGACCCACCAGGCTGGCGACATTGTCCACCGGTATCTCATCAATGGCTTCTTCCTTGATATACACCTGGCTGGCAGATAAATCTTTTACCACAACGGGGCGAGTGGCTGTTACTCTAATCTCATCCCCACCTAATACTTGATAGGTCATCATATGATTGATCGTCGTGGTCTGATCCATAGCCACACCGACTTCTTCACTGATGATGGGAGCATATCCAATCATCATAAAACGAATGGTATAAGTACCTGGAGGGAGATTCAGAATATAATATTGTCCATCCATGTCCGTGCTGGCTCCCACGCCCAGCTCATCCACGATAATATTCACACCGATGAGTGGTTCAAGATTCTGGGCATCCCTGATAGTTCCTGAGATTTTTCCTTTCTGTCCCCCAAAGGCGAGGCTCAGTGCAGCGAGAAGAATTACGGCTTTAAAAATGGTTTTTACACAAGTCATTGTCTCATCCTCCCCTGTTCTCAGAATGAAAATCGTGCAGAGACACGATGAACTTCGTTCCACACACCTTTTGGTGTGTAGGCATAATCAAATTCCAGACCGAATTGTTGAATCCCCAATCCGAAGGTCAGGTCATTCTCATCAAAACTATCGGTGTTCTCATCTTCACTGGTATAAAAGCCAGTGCGTAGAGCGAGGAGATCCACCGGTCGATACTCCAATCCTATTTTTAATTGCTCAGGATGGGAGCGATAGTGGAGTGCATCTACAGCTATTTGAAGCTGCTGATCACCCATACTGTCCCGAAACAAATCGAAAAGGTCCATCCCAATTCCCAGCGATAGGGTCAGGGGTAGTTGGAAACTTTCCTTTTCCATTTTTACTTCATCAGAAAAATTTCTCACCGACATGCCAAAGGCCAGACTATGCCATCCCGTTTTAAAAATAGTACCTACATCAAAAGCGCTGGCGAAGGCAATATGACTTTTTACTGTATCCGCATTGCCATCCTCATCAGGGAACACACTTCTTCCATAATTCAGACCGATGTACTTGATTTGTGCCCCTACTGCAAATTTATCACTAAGGGATTTGGCGTAACCAACGCCTGCTGCATAGGCACTGGGTTTAATGATTTCAGTATCGATATAGCCCTTGTCATTCTGCCAGACCATGGTCCCCTGCATCTCGCCATAGTCAACGGTCATAAGCGAGGCACCGAAAACACCGTATTTTCCACCTGCAGGATTAATAGCCATGGTAAAGAGGTTGTGGGTGATATCAGCAATCCATTGATTTTGACTGGCCATGATGTCAACCCTTGCATCCATGCGGGCCATCCCGGCTGGATTAAATAAGAGCGAGGCACTTCTCATTTCAATGATGGTCATCGCTTCTGCCATACCTCCACCCCAGGCATCCGAGGCAACACTGAGGAACTGGGCCCCTGTTTGACCCATTTTATTCTGGGTGAAACCAGTCTGTGCAAGCATGCCCACAGCGAGAGTGATTATGATCAATTTCTTCATGACAGATCCTCCATCAACAGAACGTCTCAAATACATCATTTTTCTTAATTATTGCCCTCTGCAAACCAAACCTGATATTATTCGCTTAGAGCTACGACGCCCAACATATTCAAAATAAATAATCCTGAAACAGGACCATTTAAAGCATCACCAGATTGTTTGAACAAATAACATGTGCCCAAAATATAATGCGGGTTAGTTAATAATGAATATTTATTAACTACTAATTCTTAATTTTTTAAAACATATTTCCAACGTGAATGGTTTAGTGGGCCTCCAGCCAATTCTCCCCAATACCAATATCAACGGTTAAGGGAATATCCAATTCGACGGTGTGTTCCATGGTCTCTCGTACCAATGCTGTCATCGCCTCGATTTCATCATCGGGAACTTCAAACACCAATTCGTCATGGACCTGCAGGATCAGCTTACTTTTTAGATTTTGGGCTTTTATTCGTTTATGGACTTGAATCATGGCCAGCTTGATGATATCGGCAGCCGTGCCTTGTATGGGCATGTTGGTGGCAATACGTTCAGCTCCTTCACGACTCATTCTATTGGAAGCATCAATATCAGGGACCGGACGCTTCCGGCCAAATAGCGTCTGGACAAACTTGTTTTCACGGGCGAATTCAATGGTTTCATCCAGATAATTTCGAATACCTGGATAAGTATTGAAGTAATTGCTGATTAATTCGGCCGCTTCTCCCCTGGAAATCTCCAGCTCATTGGACATGCGAAAGGGACCGGCACCATACATGATACCAAAATTCACCACTTTAGCCCGGCGACGTTGATCATCTGAGACACCAAACAGGCTGGTGCCAAATACATGAGCAGCCGTGGCGGTGTGAATATCTTCACCATTTTTAAAGGCTTGAATCAGGCGCTCATCCTTTGAATACTGGGCCATGAGCCTGAGTTCTATCTGGGAATAATCAGCAGCCATTATTTTCCAGCCGCTGGACTGGGGACGAAAGGCTTTGCGGATATCCCGTCCCAATTCGGTTCTCACCGGGATGTTCTGAAAATTGGGATTGGTGGAGCTCAGGCGCCCTGTGGCCGCGATGGTCTGATTAAAACTGGAATGGATGCGCCCGGTTTTTTCATGAATGAGCAAAGGCAAGGTATCGGTATAGGTTGATTTAAGCTTGGCCACCTGGCGATAGTCCAGCATGTAGCGCGGGATAGCATGCTCCTTGGCCAATATCTGCAGGACATTGACATCTGTGGAGTATCCCGTCTTGGTTTTGCGGATGGGTTTAATCCCTTTTTTCTCAAATAAAATGTGGGCCACCTGCTGCGGGGAGCTCACATTAAATTCTTCTCCGGCTTCTTCAAAAATGGCCTGCTCCAGACGAATCAGCTCCAGTCCCAGGCTTGCCGACATCTCATTCAGAATGCTGGCATCCACAAAAGTGCCCTCCCGCTCCATATCCATCAACACAGGAATGAGTGGCAAATCGATATCATCCAGAACAGAATTAAGATGATCCTGTTCAATTTTTTCAGAGAGGATTTCATAGAGTTGAAAAGCAATATCGGCATCTTCTGCCGCATATTCACTGATCACATCCAGACTCACCAAATCCATGGTGATTTGGTCCGACCCCTTGCCAATCAAGGCTTCGATGTGAATGGGATCAATACCCAGATATTGCACACTGAGGTCATTCATGCCATAGCCGCGGCCACCGGGATTAACCAGATATCCGGCGATTTGTGAATCAAAGGCAACGCCGGCCACCGCTATTCCATAACTTTTTAATACGGATAAGTCAAATTTGAGATTATGACCTGTTTTCTTGATGGTCTCCGAGTCCCAAAACGGCCTCAGCTCCCGTAGAACGATATCAATGTCCTCTGCCGTAAAACACCCATCAGGTGG